>NZ_AFUJ01000023.1:180000-181316 GCF_000221605.1 Veillonella sp. oral taxon 780 str. F0422
TGGAACGGTCGGCCGAAGAAGGTGAAAGCCCTGTAGTCGAAATCCTGCATATGTGGAGCAGTATCCAGAGTACCACGAGACACGTGAAACCTTGTGGGAAGCAGGGGGGACCACCCTCCAAGGCAAAATACCAGTATGGACCGATAGCGCATAGTACCGTGAGGGAAAGGTGAAAAGCACCCCGGGAGGGGAGTGAAAGAGAACCTGAAACCGTATGTCTACAAACAGTCGAAGACCGTATAATTGCAGGTCGACGGCGTGCCTATTGAAGAATGAACCGGCGAGTTACTGTCACTAGCGAGGTTAAGCGGAAAACGTGGAGCCGAAGCGAAAGCGAGTCTGAATAGGGCGAGGAGTTAGTGGTAGTAGACCCGAAACCGTAGTGATCTATCCATGGCCAGGTTGAAGCACAGGTAAAATTGTGTGGAGGACCGAACTCGTGAGCGTTGAAAAGCTTTGGGATGAGTTGTGGATAGGGGTGAAATGCCAATCGAACACGGAGATAGCTGGTTCTCCCCGAAATAGCTTTAGGGCTAGCCTCATGGTAAAGAGTATAGGCGGTAGAGCTCTGATCGGGCTAGGGCCCACACCGGGTACCGAACCTAGTCAAACTACGAATGGCTATACTTATACATGGGAGTCAGACTATGAGTGATAAGGCCCATAGTCAAGAGGGAAACAGCCCAGACCACCGACTAAGGCCCCCAATGCTGCATTAAGTGGCAAAGGATGTGGAGTTTCCAAAACAACCAGGATGTTGGCTTAGAAGCAGCCACCATTTAAAGAGTGCGTAATAGCTCACTGGTCGAGAGACTCTGCGCCGAAAATGTCCGGGGCTAAAATGCAGAGCCGAAGTCGTGGCAATGGTAGTAATACCATTGGGTAGGGGAGCGTTCTTATTGGATTGAAGCAGTACCGGAAGGAGCTGTGGACTGGTAAGAAGTGAGAATGCCGGTATGAGTAGCGAAAAGAAAGGTGAGAATCCTTTCCACCGAAAGCCTAAGGGTTCCTGAGCAGCGATCGTCGTCTCAGGGTAAGTCGGGACCTAAGCCGAGGCGGAAAAGCATAGGCGATGGACAACAGGTTGAAATTCCTGTACTAGTATGAATTGTTTGATCGATGGAGTGACGCAAACAGGTAGGTTAGCATGCGATTGGAAGTGCATGTTTAAGCGTGTAGGTTGAGTAATAGGTAAATCCGTTACTCTAAAAGCTGAGGCGTGATGACGAGCTCAAAAGAGCGAAGTAATTGATCCTAAGTTGCCGAGAAAAGCTTCTAGGTAGAGACATACTACCCGTACCAAAACCGACACAGGT
>NZ_AFUJ01000022.1:0-2022 GCF_000221605.1 Veillonella sp. oral taxon 780 str. F0422
AAAAGACGATATACAATATCCTTGTCCTTAATGGCCACCGCTTGACCAACTGGTGCAACACGAGATTTATCAGAAAGCACATCGCCTAACCTTCTAACTAGAGTATCAAGTTCTTCCTTGCGCTCTTCACAAAATATCTTGTCGTCAGAAGCTTTTATCATTTTAATCATTTCTTCATGCTCTTCTTTGCTTTCCATGATTGATGACTCATTCGTTACATACGCTTTTCCTGGTTCCATATATACCCCAGTTAGCATAGTATACCCTATCGGCTTTGTTCTGTCATGTCCCAAATTCATAGGAAAAACAGTATTCCACGAGTTATGGTATGCCTTAATAATCGTACTTAATGGCATTATATGATTTTTTCTGTTTATTCCATCTGTCATTGCAACACCTTGATAATTTTCCATTAATCTACCCTCTATCCTCATACACAATCCAAAACATATCTTATTAATAAATTCTAAAGTTATTTATATTATTATACCAAATATCCTATCCTCTATAAAATCATAGCATAAAATATTACAATCTTGTAATCACCGTATTTCTATTAAACTTAGTTTTACTGATCTCTCTGAATCTTCTATATCAAACACATTCTTTTTATCGTAATCTTCGAGGAGCTTATAGTTCTTATGCTTTGTAATATCGAATTTATCTGACAGAAAAGGGCGTACACCTCTAAGCTGAAAGATACATTTGCCACCATCCATCACTGTAATCTCGTCCTGACTCATCAGCTCTTTCCCAGTCTTTTGATAATTAAGTCCAAAGCTCTTTTAATTGCTCCTTGTTTCCGATGTATTATAAATATCTATCATTTCCTTACCAAGTGTTTCGGAAAGATCTTTAAGTATAGTTTTCTTCTTCCACCGAGAAACAAGGTGCTATCACAGTTACCTACAATGGTGTCGGCATTATCCTTATAGATTGTCTTTAGTTGAGATTGTGCCTGTAAAATAACGCTTGCAGAAATCGCTCTACTTCTGATTATGGCAATCAGCTTTTAAAACTTCGGAATTAAGCCGATATTTGTAAACTCATCGAGTAGACATCTTACATCAACAGGAAGTCTACCTCCATACTCATCATCTGCCTTATCACAAAGTAGGTTAAATAACTATGAGTACATAATAGACACTACAAAGTTAAAGGTATCATCGGTATCTGAGATAATAACAAAGAATGTTGTTTATCTATCTCCCAGTGTATCATACTCAAGTTCATCCCCACTCATCAAGTCTCGTAATTCCTAAATATCAAAGGATGAAAGTCCTGCACCACATGATATAAGAATCGATTTGGCAGTTTTTCTCGCAGCCAATTTGTACTTTTTATATTGCCACACTGCAAAGTGTGTCAGCTCTCTTTTCTCAATTGCTTCAAAGAGTCTATCTATGGGGTTCATATAGGTTTCATCATCTTCTCTGACTTCAGAAGTATCTATCATATCGAGTATATTCAAGCATCTTACCGCACTCAAGGACTATAGTTCCTTTAGGATCGGTTACACAATATGACGAGTGCATCTACATAAGATTCGGTTTTACATAAAATCTCGTTTTTCCACTTCCTGTTCCACCGATTACAAGCACATTTTTGTTACGATCATATTTAGGATTAGCCGGTCTGCCATTCATGGTTAATCATTCTGTTTGCGTAAGCAGGATATTGTTTTAAAACTTTTCATCCATATATGGCTCTATATCTTTTTTCGTTCCCTATCTTGCTGAGCCATACTTTTTCCCCTGTCTAAACTTTTTAGCATTTTTTCCTTTGGTATATACGATAATTTTCATTAAAACAGCTACTACCACGCACATTATAATATCCGTAGGATGAAGGCTTAGAAGAAAGCTCATCGTATTAATCCCTAATATCCCTTGAAAAATTTTGTCAATAATAACGCCACCTATATAGGCTCTTACATTCTAACATCATCGTTAGTAAAAGCAACTCATTTTGCCCTATAACCTGATCTTCTCAAAAAAGAAAAGCATACAGCCTCCATCATGG
>NZ_AFUJ01000021.1:0-2265 GCF_000221605.1 Veillonella sp. oral taxon 780 str. F0422
AAATAGGAGGACATCATGAGAACAGAAAAATTATTAGAAGAGTTGGAAAATTTAATTGTTACTAGTAACAATATGATTATGACAAATAAAAAATTAATTGAAGAAGAAGAAATTATGCGTATTGTAGATGCATTAACAGAATCTTTGCCTCTTGAATTAGAAGAATCTCGTCGTATTGTAGCAGAGCGTGATCGTATTGTAGCGGAAGGTCAAAAACAAGCGGATGCATTAATTGAACAAGCGAAAGAATACATTCAAAAATTAACAGAAGAAAGTGAATTGGTAAAACAAGCACAAGAACATGCTAATCATATTATTGCAGAGGCTAATAAATCTTCGGAAGAACTCAAAAATAGTTCTATTCAATATGCTAGTGATGTATTCAAATATGTAGAATCTAATTTAGAGCGTACATTAGAAGCATTGCAAGAAAATCGTCAAACATTGCACAAATAACATTAATTAAGCACTTTTTGAGAGGTACTCTTAAAAGGTGCTTTTTATTAAAATTAGAGATTTTTATATTTGCTAGTAATACAAAATTAAAAAAATAAAAGGAGTTTTTATAATTTCGTCGAATACTAACAATATCAGTTTCATGTAATACTATGAGGAGGTATACTATGAATTTTGAAATTCGTAATGGCCACGATTATATTGATGAAGTAAAAGATTTGTTTGTAGAGTATGTACGATCATTAGGAGTATCTGCTAATTTAAGAGAGTTTCATGGACTGGAAGAAAAATATAAAGGTGAAGGTGAAGCCTTATATATTGCCTTTATCGATAACAAACCAGCAGGCTGTGTTGCGTTGCGTTATGTAGATAGTAAAACAGCGGCTATGAAACGGTTGTATGTTCGTCCAGCATTTAGACACAGTTCTTTAGGTACAAATATGGCTAAAATGGTAGTAGAAGATGCTCGTGAATTTGGATATAAAACATTGCTACTAGATAGCTTGCCAAGTATGGAAAATGCAAAAGAATTATATACAAGCTTAGGATTTAAAAAATTAGATGGTACCAAGAAGCCGGTAAAGACAGTAGTTCATTTATCATTACCTCTGTAGAGGTCAATCATTGATGGATTTTATATTCATCATATAAATATGTAAAAAGCTGTAACAAATTATGCTCCTTTTAATTTGTATACAGCTTTTTTCGTGGATAAAGATGTTTTGAGTTTTTATGGATAAAAATATTGATGTATTACTTATCCAGATACTGTATAATAGGGTGAGTATAGAAAGTCTATTAATTGAATTAGTTCTATAGGAAGGTGAGACCTTTGAAGGGTAAGCATATTGTAGTAGGTGTAACAGCAGGAATAGCAGCCTATAAAGCAGTAGAGTTAGTAAGCCGTTTATATAAAGCGGGAGCAGAAGTAAAAGTGGTAATGACGAGAAATGCCACTAAATTTGTGAGTCCCCTTGTGTTTGGTGAAATTAGTAAACACAAAGTGGCTGTGGAAATGTTTGAAAATGTACAGGATTGGAATGTAGAGCATATTGCCTATGCAACTTGGGCAGATGCTTATGTGATAGCACCTGCAACGGCTAATATGATTGCTAAAATGGCGTATGGAATTGCAGATGATATGTTATCTACCCAATTATTGGCCACAACGGCCCCTGTATTTGTATGTCCAGCTATGAATAGTAACATGTATGCCCATCCAACTGTGCAAGAAAATTTATCTATCTTACGTGGTAGAGGTGTTCATGTGCTAGAACCTGACAGTGGACTCCTAGCATGTGGGGTAGAAGGAAAAGGGCGTTTGCCAGATCCGCAAAAAATTATGGACTGGGTGGACTTTCATTTAGGGAAAACAGAACTACTGCAAGGTAAAACGGTTATCGTCAGTGCCGGTGGTACGCAAGAAGCAATTGATCCGGTTCGATATATTACGAATCGATCTAGTGGAAAGATGGGATACGCGGTAGCATTAAAAGCAGCCCAAGCCGGTGCTAAGACAATTTTGGTATCTGCTCCCACAGATCTTGCTGTGCCAATTGGTGTAGAGCGTATTATAGTTTGTTCTGCTACAGAGATGAAAGAGGCTATAGATAGTCACTATGACTCTGCAGATGCTGTGATCATGGCTGCGGCTGTGGCGGACTATCGTGTAGCTGAGGTAGCGGACAATAAAATAAAAAACAAGAAACTATGACATTAGAGCTAGTAAAAAATCCAGATATATTAGCAAGCTTAGGAGAGCGTAAACAGCAACAAAAATTAATTGGTTTTGCGGCGGAAACACAAGAT
>NZ_AFUJ01000020.1:0-1266 GCF_000221605.1 Veillonella sp. oral taxon 780 str. F0422
ATAGGGTTATCTAGGTTTGCACCACTCGGACTGATTGCTTTAGTAAAGGAACTTCCTTATCTGGCCCATCCACTACAGGTTGATCATCAGGTCCATATACTAGTTCTCCATCATCATCATACTTATAGCTTTTTCTTTACCAGTTAGTCTATAAGTTATTTCTGGCATCTTAATTGGAATCGTAATTTCTTCTTCTGCTTTTTTCGCTACATTATATTTTTTAAAGCCTTTATCATGTCCATAGGCTTTTACAGCAAGCTCTTGCATGTGAGCAACAACACCATATTGAGCATCAATATTGGCATCTAATTTAGTAGTAACTTCTTCAAGTTCTTTTGTTTTTGCATCAATATCTTTTTTGTATTGCGCTTTCTTTTCAGGCGTATCAGCAATGTAGTCATTGTCCATATAATCTTTTAAGGTAGCAATTTCACTAGCAAATGTTTCTTTTTCTCACTTAGTGATTTATAATCCCCTTGTAAAGCTTTCAGCTGTTGATAGAAGTTGATAGTATTTGGTGCATCTTTCACAACTTTTTCAACTTTTGCACCACCTACTAATTTTTTCTCTTCTTCAGAAAGACCCGTGTAATCAAAGGTTGTTCCTATGAATTCATCAACAGTCGGAGGTCGTTTAAATTTAGTGAAGATTGCATGGGTATATGCAGAATCTTCAATACCTGTACTATGACGGAAATCACCGTAACCAATACGTAATTGGTCTTTATCACTAGTCCAAACAGTACGTAATCCATCAAACTCCTTATTAAACCAGTATCCGGTCATACCAAATTTCTCAGTCAATCGACCGACACTGAAATCCCATTTAGCATGATGGTTTGTGACATCTATTGTTTCTAAACGGCTATGAGAAAGTCCTTTAGATCCTGTTGTCACATGGGATGCATCCACCCCCTCTTGACCTTGTGCTGTAGCTACTACTTTTACATTCGTATGATCTCCTACACGAGCATCAACACCTAATCGTAAACGACTATGGAAGCCATGTTCATTTTTATCTTGTAAGTTTTTCAATGCACCATCGCTAATTGAGCTGACTGCTGTCACACGGTTCGCTGGGCGATCGCTACCTAAATGACTATCTCCACCAAAGCGAATATCTCCCACTACGGTAGCACCTTTTTCTCGATGTTGATCAAATTGAGACTCTAATACAGATGATGTTAGAGATCCTTGAGCTTTCGATACAGAATGTTCCGTCATTGGAGTTGTACCATTATTCACTGCTACAGTCTTAGCATCAGTA
>NZ_AFUJ01000019.1:0-3226 GCF_000221605.1 Veillonella sp. oral taxon 780 str. F0422
GTGGAATAGTACGTGAGAAATCCACACATAGATTGGTGTTAGATCGTATCTTGCACATTGCTAAAGATTGTGGGTTATATTTACATGGACTAACCTATTCTCCCATTAAAGGAATGGAAGGAAATATTGAATTTTTAGGATATTTTACAAAACAAGCAGAGGGTTCCTTAGACATTACTGAAGGGCTTATTACAGCCACGGTAGAGGGGGCTCATCGATTATAGGAGGATCTATGAGAATCGGTTTCTTTCCTAATATGAAAAAAGAGAATATTCGAGATATATTATCACAAGCAATTACCTATTGCCATACATATGGTATAGAAGTCTATATGCCTAAAGAATTAGAACATCATGATGTATATGCGTTGGGGATAGAGAAATCTCACTTATTATCACGACCAGAAATATTTGAACATTTGGATATGGCATTTAGCTTTGGTGGTGATGGTACGATTATTCAATTAGCACGTCAAATTTATTCATATAATGTACCAATTTGTGGTATTAATTTAGGGGAATTAGGTTTCTTAAATCAAATAGGACTTGAAAACTTAGAGATGGCTATTGAAAGAATTAGTAAAGGCGATTTTTATGTGGAAGATCGCATTCATTTAGTGGGAACTTTACATACTCCAGAAGGAGAACGTGTGCTACGTCCGGCTATTAATGATATTGTGGTATCCCGCTCAGAACCGGGTAAAATGGCTCGTATTAATTTGTCGATTAATGGTGGACATACTCAAATGTATCCTGCTGACGGTTTAATTGTAGCGTGTTCCACAGGGTCTACAGGGTATAACTTATCTGCTGGAGGTCCTATTATGGCGCCAGATAATCGCTCTCTTATAGTAACACCGATTGCCCCTCATTTATTGCAAGGCGTATCTTTGGTGCTAAAAGAAAGTGCAAAAATTGATATTACTATGCCAGAGCGTCAGAAAAGCTTGCATATTTCTGTGGATGGCACTTTTGATTACGAATTTAGTAATACTGACTCTTTACATATTGAAGCGCATCCACAATATTGTAAATATGTGCGATTTAAAGATCAAAAATTCTTTGCTACCTTGTTTAAAAAGTTGACCGCACGATCTAAGGAGGTTCTATGATTCCTCTACACCATAGTGTAGACTTTCAGCATCACTTATGGTTGGACGCCCTAGTTACAGCTAGAACTATTGTAGATATTACTTGTGGCAATGGATATGACACGGTATATCTATTGACACATTGTCATAAAAATTCTCATGTATATGCTATTGATATACAAGAAGTAGCACTAACAAGGACGAAAGAAAAGCTTTTGAAAGAGCTTCCACAGGCTATAAAACAAGTGGATTTCATATTGGGATCACATGATAGTGCACTGGAAACACTTCCTGTATCTACTATCGATTTAATGGTAGCTAATTTAGGGTATTTACCGAATGCAGACCATCAAATTATGACACAATCTATATCAACAATTAAAGCTTTATCAAAGGGATTAGAAAAACTTTCAATACATGGATTATGTACCATTGTAGCGTATCCTGGAACAGAAACTGGTCGTAAAGAGGCAGAAGATTTAGAAGACTATATAGCTTCTATTAGTCAAAAGATTTTCACTGCAGTACATGGCGACCATTAAATCAAGCGAATCAACCGCCTATTTTATATATTATTCGTCGGAGGAAATAATGAAACGTTTTCGTTATAATAAGATAAAAGAAATTATTCAAACTAAGGCTATTGAAACACAAGAAGAGTTAGCGCAAGCCTTGGTAGAAGAAGGGATTACCGTTACACAAGCAACAGTATCACGTGATATTAAGGAATTGATGTTAATAAAAGTTCCTACAGGGGATGGACGATATCGATATGCCTTATCTCCAGAAGAAAATATTATGTTATCTAGAACACGCATCAATCGCTTGTTCCAAGATTCTATTTTGCGTATTGACCACGTGTTGAATCAAGTCGTATTACATACATTACCTGGTTCTGCGCAATCAGTAGCCTTTGCTATTGACCATGCAAAATGGCATGAAGTTATAGGTACGATTGCTGGAGATGATACAATTTTATTGATATGTAATTCTGTAGAAAGTGTAGAAATGGTATTGGACCGTATTCAAGACTTAATGAGGGATTAATATGCTAGTACGCATGGGGATTAAAAATTTTGCCCTCATCGAACATATGCAGCTAGAGTTTGCCAAGGGCATCACAATTTTTACTGGAGAAACAGGTTCTGGTAAATCTATATTGATGGATGCGTTTTCTATTCTATTAGGAGAAAGAGCTAGTAGTGAATTTATTCGTCATGAGAAGGATTCTTTTCTGATTGAAGGCGCTTTTGATATTGCAGGAGATACAGCATTACAAGAGCTATTAGTAAATAAAAATATTTTAGTAGAAGAAGATACTTTAATTTTATCTAGAACTTTTAATCGAAACGGTAAATCACAAATTTTAGCTAATGACCAAGTGATTCCATTGAAGGCATTACGTGAAATCGGCACCTATTTAGCAGATATTCATGGTCAATATAGTAACCAACAGCTCTTATTACCGGATACACATCATATCTATTTAGATACGTATAATGATGATGCTACGAAGGCTTATGAAAATTACGTAGTAGCCTATACTGGCTATGCCAGTGCAAAGCGACAATTAGAAACATTGCGTGAAGAGTCGGCACAAAGAATTCGTGAATTAGATATGTTGAGGTTTCAGATTGATGAAATTGAAGAAGCCCAATTACAAACTAATGAAGATACAGCTGTATCTGAAGAATTAGAGAGATTAGATAACTATGAGCATCTTCAATCTACAATTTCTAGTTGTTATGATGGTATCTATGGGGGCAGAACTCCTCTTATTGATGGCTTGAATAGTATAACCAATGAAGTGACTGATCTTGTAAAATATGATAAGGATATGGAAGAAATAGCTGAGTTATTGCGATCTGCGTATTATCAATTAGAAGAAGCTGGACAAGCTTTAGATAGATACCGTGATTCCATTAGCTATGACGAAGAACGCTATTTTTACTTACAAGAGAGAGACACGCTTATATACAATTTAAAACGTAAATATGGAGACACTATTGAAAAAATATTAGCCTTTGAAGAAATGGCACAAATGCGATTAGAATTACTAGAATCAGAGGAAAGTGAAGAATCGCAGTTAGTGGAACGCGTGGAAACCTTACAAACACAAGCGGTACAAGCTTTAGA
>NZ_AFUJ01000018.1:0-1969 GCF_000221605.1 Veillonella sp. oral taxon 780 str. F0422
AGATTTTTCTTCTTATCTTTCTTTTCTCTTGTTTTTTACTTCTTTTTATGATCTTTTTTGTCTGAAATTGCTTTCTCCTTTTCAGTACTATTTGTATTAGTACCATCTAGAGCAAAACTCAGCACCGGCCATACATCACTAGCTTCAAAACCTTTACGCCAAGCCGCGACTCCTGCAAGTTGTAATTCTTTTACAAGACCAACTTTATAGCTTAAGGACTGTGGATCTTCAAACCAAATTTTTGTGAGTATCCCCTCATATGGTTTCTTTTCATCATATTTACCATAGACATCATTTTTCTTTGTTAATGTCAAATAATTACCTTTTAATCGCTCATCCCAGCGCATCACATCTCTGTATTCACGTTCTAAGTCCAACGCTTTGGACATGGCTAGTGTTTTACTTTTTGCTTTTCCTTCCCAAGAACCTTTCACTGGTACAGACCACTCACGCATATAGAATGGAATGCCCAGTACAAGTTTTGATGCTGGTACTTCAGAAAGCATTTGCTCTGTATGCTTTCTAACCCATGGATAGGAAGCTACTGGTCCAGCTATATTACTAGATGCCCAAGTTTCATCGTACGCCATAAGTACCACATAATCTACTGCATCAGCATACGCTTTACGGTCATACACTAAAGACCAGTTTTCACTATTAGAATAACCCGTTACATCTATTGATGTATGTAGATTATATGTTCGTAACCCTTTTGCCAAAAAATCAACAAACTTAGTTAGCTGTGCTTTATCTTTATAATGAATATTTTCAAAATCAAAATTATATCCGTCATAACCATACTCTGTAGCATAATTAATGAGGCCTTGTTTATATCGTTCCCACATAGATTCATTAGCAAGGATTTTACTAGTCATATCTGGATCGAATTGGTTTGTAATCAAAGGCCATACGCGATAGCCTTTTTCCTTATAACCATTCACATAGTCATGGGATAGCTTAGAACTAGCTTTTAGACCAGTCGTAGTCAATTCAAACCAGCTGGGAGACATGATTGATGTACCATTCTGTACATACTTTTTATCATACGCCGTTTCTGATACTATAGGATCAAATACCATGGTGATAGGTAATGTAACTTCTTGCTTTTCTGGAGTATACAACATAGGGCCTACATATTGTATAGGTTCTACTGCTGTTGTTGTATTGGAAAGTGCTGGAAAGGGAATATGGATTGCTGCCTCTGCTACTGGATAAGAAGCAAACAAACTAAATGCCGATATTCCTAGCACCATATGTTTCATAAATTGTAAGTGTTTCATAAGCGCTCCTTTTAACCTTTATATTATATCACATTCAGCCTATATATTGGGAACACTATACTATTTCTCTAAAATTTATGGTACACTACAAAGGTAGGAATATTACAAGTATATTACACGAACATATTTAGGAGGTACTATGTATCAGTATTTGTTTTTTATCGGAGGCTTTCCTATAAGAGCCTACGGTTTACTTCTCGCTTTAGGTATTATTAGTGCTGCCATTGTAGGATACTTCATTATGAAAAAAGATGGCCGTGGATGGGAAAAATATATGGTAGATTTTACCATTACTGTTGCTATAGCTGGTATCATCGGTGCTCGACTATGGGATGTGTTTTTCTTTGACTGGGGATACTATCACAATCATGTATTGGAAATTCCATACGTATGGCAAGGCGGTATGGCTATCCAAGGCGGCGTATTGTTAGGTGCTATTGCTGGAATTTATTATTTAAAAAACAACATGTTGACCCTTGGGCATTTGCTGATTTATTTGCACCAGCCCTTATGGTAGGTCAATCTGTGGGACGTATGGCGAATGTCATGAATGGCGATGCCTTTGGTCACCCCACTGGAGGAAATTTCGGTATTCTCTATCCAGAAACAACATTGGCATATCACACCTATGGAAATCAACCATTATGGCCTGCTGAAATATGGGAAGGTCAAGTAGATATTATTTTGTT
>NZ_AFUJ01000017.1:0-488 GCF_000221605.1 Veillonella sp. oral taxon 780 str. F0422
ATAAGAAGAAAAAATCTAAACATACAGATACTTCAGAAGTGACAAAGATTTCTAAAGACGGTAAAGAAATTGTGTTAAAGTTTAAGAAACCTCATAAACACTCTGATGAAACAGGTGTTGTAAAGGTTACAAAAGAAAAAAAGTCTTTGCCTAAAGACTAAGATTTGGAGTATACTTAGGAGTATTAATACATACAATTGAGGAGGCATAGCATGTACGAAAAATACGTGGCACAAGACATTGAAAAAAAATGGCAAACATATTGGGAAGAGTCTGGGGTATTTAAAACAGAGTATGACCCAAGTAAAGAAAAATATTATGTGTTAGAAATGTTCCCATACCCATCTGGTAACTTACATATGGGACATGTGCGTAACTATTCGATTGGTGATGTAGTGGCACGTTTCAAAAAAATGCGTGGATTTAATGTATTACATCCAATGGGGTGGGATGCATTTGGTATGCCTGCGGAAAATGCAGCTATTAAA
>NZ_AFUJ01000016.1:0-112656 GCF_000221605.1 Veillonella sp. oral taxon 780 str. F0422
AGACCAACAAGTCGAGCAGGGACGAAAGTCGGGCTTAGTGATCCGGTGGTGCCGAGTGGAAGGGCCATCGCTCAACGGATAAAAGCTACCCTGGGGATAACAGGCTAATCTCTCCCAAGAGTCCATATCGACGGGGAGGTTTGGCACCTCGATGTCGGCTCATCACATCCTGGGGCTGAAGTAGGTCCCAAGGGTTCGGCTGTTCGCCGATTAAAGTGGTACGTGAGCTGGGTTCAGAACGTCGTGAGACAGTTCGGTCCCTATCCATCGCGGGCGAAAGAAACTTGAAGGGGGCTGCTCCTAGTACGAGAGGACCGGAGTGGACGAACCGCTGGTGTACCAATTATCCTGCCAAGGGTACAGTTGGGTAGCTACGTTCGGGACGGATAAACGCTGAAAGCATCTAAGCGTGAAACCAGCCTTGAGATGAGGTTTCTCATAGCATAAGCTAGTAAGATCCCATGTAGACGACATGGTTGATAGGCCAGGTGTGGAAGTGCTGCAAGGCATGGAGCTGACTGGTACTAATAGATCGAGGGCTTTACTTAAACAAAAACTTGTAAGTTACTATATTATTCTTCTATGTAGTTTTCAGGGAACACCCTGACAAATTCAGTGACGATGGCTACGAGGAACCACCTGTTCCCATCCCGAACACAGTAGTTAAGCTCGTAAACGCCGAAAGTACTTGGCTGGAAACGGCCTGGGAGGATAGGAAGTTGCTGATTAAGAAAATAAAGAAGACGCCGAAAGGCGTCTTTTTTATTTTCTCGTTTAATATATTATTTTGGTCTGGCCGTTTCCAGCCAGATTGATCAAGTAGCAACTAAGTTATATATGATAAGGCCTGGGATAAGCAGGGCTCATGATTTAAAGGAGCAAAGCGACGCATAAATTATAGAGCATCGCTTAGTTCCTGGCGTAAGGTTTTAAAGCCCGAAGGACGAATAAAACCCACAGCCAGGAACAAAGTAGGAAAAGGAAAATGTAAAAAGGTAAAAAAAGAAGAAGCGACGCATAAATCATAGAGCATCGCTTAGTTCCTGACGTAAGATTTTAAAGCCCTAAAAGGGCGTATAAAATCCACAGTCAGGAACAAAAGGATAACGGATAAAAGCAGTGTCGTAAGGTTTTAAAGCCCGAAGGGCGCATAAAATCCACAGCTAGGAATAAATAGGAAGTTGCAACTGACAAAGTACAAAGAGAGCCATTTTCTTCAAACAATAATAATTTAGGGCAATATAAAAGACCATAATGAACTATATCAGTTCATTATGGTCTTTTTACATATCAATATTTAATTCGCAACCTTTACTTCTAAAGATTGACCACGAACTTTATTTTGATCCATTGCTTGCACCAATGTCTCAGGGGTTACTTCTAAATCTGTATCTTTTTGAACTGTTACTGTAAATAGTTGACCAGGTTCATAGTAAATATTTTCTCCACGCATAAAGAATCCCCCTACTAATGAAACTACTGCCGTTACAGCAACAGCACCAGTATCATCAGAACCATATCCATTTACATACCCGTTAAGTGGAATAGTTACATTATTAAGAGTTTTAATACTTGGGATATCTATAATTAAACGGCCTCCTCGACCAAACATACCATTCCCATGAGAATCAATCACTTTACCTCTAACTTCTTCACCTTTTGGAATAATGATTGTTCCATTAAGAATTAAATTATCAACAGTCCTTAGAACAAAGCTAGTATTTTTCTTACTTTTTTTAGAGCTAATAGGTTGTGTTAATTCTAGTGTAATAGGTGTATCTTTGGGAATATAAAGGTTTCCCTTAGGGATGGTTCCTATTGTCATAGACTTTGGGGATACGATATCTTTTATTCTGTTAGAAATACTATTTGGATTTTCTTGAGGCTGCTTTTCTAATGCAGGATTTATTGTAGTTTTAATAGCTACATTAATATCGTGTCCCTGCTTTGCATCTACTGTAGATGGTGATAGGCTAGCTGTTAATGCACTTACTAATAAAGCAATCATATAATACTTACGTTTCATAAAATATACCCCCTATATAATTTATAATATATAAATATGCTTACAGAATATCATAATTTAGATTATTTTTCCACTTTCTTGACTTCATATAACCATAGATGAAAAGAAAAATATAGAATTAAGAGACCATTTGTAAACCCAACAATATTCCCCAAGGTTGCCTATTGTCCTAAACCTCTCTACAAGGTATAATGAAGTAGATTGTAATACGAAGTAACAATTGTACTTACGTAGAGAGGAAATTAGATAAAAAATGAAACAAGTTATGATCGCTACGGACCATATGAGTCATGTGTACCAAGACGAAATGGGCCGTGAGGTGCACGCCTTACAGGATGTGAGTGTTCACATTCATGAAGGTGAGTTTGTCAGTATTATAGGGACCAATGGGAGTGGTAAAAGTACTCTAGCCAAACATTTTAATGTCCTATTGCAACCTACATCTGGTACCGTTACCGTGTTAGGAATGGATACAAAAGAAGAACAATTAATTTGGAATATTCGCCAAAATGTGGGTATGGTATTCCAAAATCCAGATAATCAAATCGTGGCAGCCATTGTAGAAGAAGATGTGGCTTTTGGTCCAGAAAACTTAGGGGTACCAGCTCCAGAAATTCGAGAACGTGTGGATGCTGCATTAGCAGCTGTGAATATGTCGGACTATGCTTTACATGGTCCGCACTTATTATCAGGAGGGCAAAAGCAACGTATCGCCATTGCTGGTGTTTTAGCGATGAAGCCGAAATGTATCATATTAGATGAGCCAACGGCTATGCTGGATCCCAAAGGACGCAAAGAAGTCATGGATACGGTGTACCGTCTCAATAAAGAAGAAGGTATCACTATCGTATATATTACGCACTTTATGGAAGAAGCAGCTTTAGCAGATCGTATCATTGTGATGAAACAAGGTAAGGTCATCGATGAAGGAGCTCCAAAAGATGTATTTATGAATGTAGATACGTTAAAAGGTCTTGGTCTAGATGTACCGGTGCCGTCAGAGATTGCGGTGCGCTTACAAGAAAAAGGGGTAACTATGCCAAAGGGCATTACTACTAATGAAGAACTAGGGGAGGCCATATGTCAATTCAATTAGAACATGTCACCTACACCTATGGACAGGGGACACCTTTTGAAAAAACGGCTCTTCACGATGTGAGCTTGACCATTCACGAAGGTGAGTTTGTAGGCATCATCGGCCATACCGGGTCTGGTAAATCCACCTTAGTTCAACATTTAAATGGCTTATTGCATCCTACTACAGGCACTGTGAAAGTGAATGGTGTGGACCTAGTAGGTAAAACAGAAACAGTAAAACATACACGTCATAAAGTGGGTATGGTATTCCAATATCCAGAGCATCAACTCTTTGAGGAAAGCATTGCTAAAGACATTGCTTTTGGACCTAAAAATTTAGGCTTTGATGAGGTAGAGGTAGACCGCCGTGTGCGAGAAGCGATGCAATTTGTAGGCTTAGACTACGATACCTATGCAGAGCGGTCTCCCTTCCATTTGTCGGGTGGACAAATGCGCCGTGTGGCCATTGCAGGTGTCATTGCCTTAGATCCAGACTATTTAATTCTCGATGAACCATCTGCTGGACTTGATCCATTTGGGCGAGAAGAAATCTTTGGAGAAATCCTGAAACTACATAAGGAAAAAGGGATTACCGTTATCCTTGTATCCCATAATATGGAAGATATTTCTCGCATGGCGAATCGATTGATTGTTATGCACCAAGGGCAAGTCTTATTAGATGGCAATCCTATTGAGATTTTCCATAATGACCGTGAGAAATTACAGTCTGCTGGCGTGGATGTACCACCATTGTCGCAAACATTACAATCCCTAGCAGAGCGAAATATTCCTGTCAATATTGACCGTGTCCATGTCCATGAGGCAGTAGCAGATATTTACGAGTATCTCAAGGAGGTGCACCATGCTAAGTAATATTACTATTGGCCAGTACTTTCCAGGAGATTCCTTGTTACATCGCATGGACCCACGGGCTAAGATTATAGCCACTATGATTTTCATCATTGCTATTTTCTTTGCGGACAGTTTGGTGACCTATAGCATTGTAGCAGCCTTTACCTTCGGATGTTTGGGGTTATCTCATTTACCAGTGCGGCTGGTGTGGCTGTCTATTAAACCCTTGTGGATTATCATTGTATTCACCTTGGCTATTCACGTATTCACCACGCCGGGAGAATATCTATTTACCTATGGTTGGCTTCATATCAGTCGAGAAGGTCTTAATTTGGGTGGCCTTATGGCAGGACGATTGATTTTCTTAATTGTATTCTCCTCCTTGTTGACCTATACAACATCGCCTATACGGTTGACGGATGGTATTGAAAGACTCCTAAATCCATGGAAACGTTTTGGTGTGCCAGCCCATGAATTGGCTATGATGATGACCATTGCCTTGCGATTCATTCCGACACTATTAGAGGAAACAGACCGCATTATGAAAGCACAAGAATCCCGTGGTGCTGATTTTACTACAGGATCCTTACTGAAACGGGCTAAAAATATGGTACCTTTACTTGTGCCATTATTTATTAGTGCTTTCCGCCGTGCCGATGAATTGGCAGTAGCTATGGAATCTCGTTGTTACCGAGGTGGAGAAGGTCGTACACGAATGAAAGAATTACGCTATAGCCCATTAGATTTCTATGGTATTGGCGCAGTGGTGTTCGTGAGCCTTCTATTAGCTGTATTGCGGTGGGGATTTGGTATATGACAAGAACCATACAACTCATCGTCGCCTATGATGGCACAGAGCTTTGTGGATACCAACGACAACAGAATGGCCCTACGGTGCAAGGCTATTTAGAGGAAGCTTTATCTAAGGTTTGTAATGAGTCTATCACGATTTACGGGTCTTCTCGGACGGATGCAGGTGTCCATGCTAGAGGACAAGTAGTGGCATTCACTACTACGGGTAAGATTCCCGTAGATAATCTAATGAGAGCCCTCATTGCCCATATGCCACCCTATATCGTGGTCCGTGAGGCACAGGAGTTGCCATCGGATTGGAATCCACGGAATTATGTGAAAGGGAAGGAATACATTTACACCATTCATAATGATGCCGTGGTGGACCCACTACAACTGCGTTATGCTTACCATGTGCGCAAACCATTGGATATATCGTCCATGAAGCAAGCCGCAAAGGCATTAGAAGGAACACATAATTTCAGTACTTTCAAAGGCCATAATACGACGATACAAGATCCAGTGAAAACTATGTATGCTGTAAAAGTCAGCCAACAGGGATCAACCGTCAGAATCCATGTATTAGGAGATGGATTCGTGTATCACATGGTGCGGAATATAGCAGGATTCTTGGTGGATGTAGGCTTAGGCCGCTTTCAACCAGAGGATGTGCTATGTATCATAGCTAGTGAGAATAGACAATTAATCGGGAAAACAGCGCCTGCCCATGGACTGTGTTTAGATACGGTGTTTACTGATGAGGCTAGCTTACAAGAGCGGGTACGGAGCATAGCGAACCTATAGGCAGATATGCAGATATGTATAAGGAGTACAGGAAATGACTAGATGTACTTAGGTTTATGACCGATTTTGGTAGGTTACTATGAAAGTTGAAGAATGGGTACAAGTAGTTATGTAATTGCTATGAAATTGCTGAAATTGCCATGAAATTGTTGTGAAACATCACATTTGTTAATATATAAGTGTAGCCCTAGGATAGGGCGTACAATGTAGGAGGTTATCATGAAAGAAGACGGAATCCACACGCATATTGCGATCAAAATGCCAGAGTATATTATTGATGTAGATGAATTGGTGAATGATCCGGTGAATCGTCGTAAATTAGCTCGATTCATTATGAAGCGCCATTTAGATATGGACAAAATTATTGAAGAATTTGTGAACAATCCAGAGAATGAAGCGGAGTTAATGCGTTTTGCAGCGTCTGTGGTATTCTCTAAAACAGGCCGCGATATGAACGAATATAGCGAAGATTTGTTGCCATTGTTCTTTGAAGAAGCAGTATACGAAGACGACTTGCTGTAGTATAAGGGTTAGGTCCGATTCCTGTTGATTAGAGCCATATGAAATACATACGAAATACAATGAAAAGGTCCTGTGGGACCCTTTCATTGATGTATAGAGAGATATGGCCTATTGTCATGTAAAACAAGTTGGCGAGTACTCTTATATGAGTAGTGTTAGCATGTATTATAGAATCTAAAAAATAGAGGAAAGTTGATGATGGAATCAACTTTCCTCTATTGTATTTGGAGTTATTTTATATGTTATTCAGTATGTTATTCAAACCAAATGTATTTTGCCAATACAATCGCACCTAGTACATACATAAACCAGTGTACATCTTTATGACGGCCAGTGATAAACTTCATCAAAGGATATACAATAAGACCAGCGGCAACACCATTAGCAATACTGTATGTAAATGGCATTAATACAATAACTAAGTAGGCAGGGAAACCTTCTGTCCAATCGGAGAAGTCGATTTCACGGATAGCTTCCATCATTAGTGCTCCTACTAAAATAAGTACAGGAGCTGTAGCTGCATTCGGAACTAATGCGATTAATGGAGCAAAGAATAGACAAAGAATAAACATGATGCCACAAGTAACAGCAGTCAATCCTGTACGACCGCCAGCACCTACGCCAGCAGCACTTTCAACGAATGCAGTAATTGTGCTAGAACCAAGCATAGCACCGAAGCTAACGCCAAGGGAGTCTACAATCATAGCTTTACCAAGACCTGGGAATTCACCCTTTTTAGGGTCTGCAATGCCTGCTTTAGAGGCAGTAGCAATCAGTGTGCCCATGGAGTCAAAAAGCTCAACGAAAGTAAATGAAAAGATAATAGTAATAAGTCCAACATGGAATGCTGATGAAATATCCAATTCCATAAAGGCAATTTTACTGAAATCAGGGACTGCTATAATGCTTAAAGATTCTGGTAAAGTAGCGATACCAGTTGCATAAGCAATGATAGATGTGATGATAACACCAATTAATAGAGATCCAGGGACACGACGAGCCATGAGAGCGGCAGAGAAGAACAAAGAGAAAAGAGATAAAAGCACTTCAGGATTGCTTAAGTTTCCTAATGTTAATAAGGTTTCTGATGCAGCTGGTGCTCCATGACCTTTGGCAGTTACAATGTCGTTCAATGTACCAGGTTGTAAGGATAAGGCGATAGTCATAAGTCCAGATAGTTTCAAACCAATGATACAAATGAACAAGCCAATACCTACGGTGATAGCAATCTTTAAAGAAGAAGGAATTGCTTCAATAATAAGTTGACGGATTTTCGTCAGAGTCAGTACAAGGAATACAAGACCAGAAATAAATACAGCACCTAATGCTGTTTGCCATGTTAATCCCATACCTAGAACCACGGTGAAGGAATAAAAAGCTAATAGGCCAACTCCTGGTGCTAAAGCAATAGGATAATTAACAAATACTCCCATGGCAATGGTGACTAAACCACCACCCAAGGCTGTAGCAATTAATACAGCATCTTTATCCATACCAGCTAGGCTTAGTAAGTTGGGAGCTAATAGCAAAATATATGCCATCGTAATAAAAGTCGTCAGTCCTGCTAGTATTTCTGTACGGACTGTAGTATTTCGCTCCTTTAAGGCGAATACGCGTTCTAACATGGTGAACCTCCTAGTAATAAATAAAATTACATCCTTATTGTAGCATAGACTAGAAGGTTAGGATAGGTTTTTTGAGTCAATTTATTTAAAAAAATTATAAAACTTATAAAATTATATAAATTATACTAATAAGTTTATAATGGAGTACATTAGTAGGCGACAGTGGTTTTCAGTATGTGTAAATATACAAAATATATTGCTCATATGCATATTGTGAGTGCTACTTATGCAATATAGGTACTAAATATGTACACAATCTATATAGACAAAATTCGTTGTTCTATATATAATATAGATTAGGTATAAATCCTACTTTTGAAGAGGTATTATTTATGAAAATTTCTACTAAAGGTCGATATGCATTACGCGTGCTAGTTGATTTGGCAGAGCACAGTGTAGATCGCAATGTATCTATTCGTGAAATGGCGGAGCGCCAAAATATTTCTGATAAATATTTAGAAGGAATTGTAGCACGATTGAGTGCAGCAGGATATGTAAAAAGTGTTCGTGGTAAGTATGGTGGTTACCAACTGACAAAAGAGCCAAAAGACTATACGGTCTATGATATTCTTGCTGCTACAGAAGATTCTATTGCAGTTGTAGCTTGCTTAGAGGAAGATGTGAACACATGTCCGATGAGCGAAGGATGCCGTACATTGCCATTATGGGAACATCTACAAAATCATTTGCGTGAATATATGCAAAGTTTAACGCTTCAAGATGTTATTGACCGACATTTTTCAGTGTAAGTTGTAAGAAAGAGGTAAGGGAATTTTAGGATGAAAAAAGAGAAATTAAAGGTAGAGCAAGAAATTGGCTTCCCTTTATATGCAGCAGCAAAAGAAGCTTTGCGAGCATGTCAACCAGAACTCTCTGAGTTGGGGATCACATATACACAATATCTTGCAATGTCTGTTATTTGGGAATATAAAGAAGCGAATCTAAAAATGATTGGAGAGAGAATCTATTTAGACTCGGGAACATTAACTCCACTGTTACGGAAGCTAGAGAAAAAAGGCTTAATTATACGTGAACGATTTAAACAAGATGAGCGTTCTATGATGATTACGTTAACAACAAAAGGAAAGTCTTTGGAGAAAAAAGTTCGACATATTCCAAAATTAATTGAAACGAAATTGGGATTATCTCAAGATGAGCTTCAATTGTTACAGAATTTGTTGTGTAAAGTCTTACACAATGTCAAAGGCTAGATAGTGACAATCTACTTATAGTTACAATGAGTAGAGGATAGTATATCAACTATCCTCTATTTTTATTTCCCTGTCTATGGAGGGGATTTGTTGGGGCCTTACAGTAGATGTGTTACAATAAGGTTACAATTTGTGTATATCTAGAGGGAGTAAAGTATGAAAGGATTACAACAAACAGGAATGGTGGCAGTGTGGATTCTTACTATAGGGATGTCACTGCTTGCCATTTGTTATACAATGATCATTCCTTTCCTTCCCGTGTATCTTTTAGAGCTCGGTGTGGAACAGGAACAGTTAGCTCTTTGGTCGGGCTTGTCATTTTCTATTTCATTTTTTATTGCTGCCATTATGGCTCCTGTGTGGGGGCGATTAGCGGATCAGCATGGAAAGAAATTAATGGCAATCCGAGCAGGGATTTTGATTGGCCTATCGTATTTATGGGGCGCTTTTGTACAAGATGAATATCAATTTTTATTAGTTCGTGCATTTCAAGGTTTTGCCAATGGGTTTATGCCAGCTGCTATGACTATGGTATCATTGTCTGTGCCAAAAGAACGTGTAGGTACGGCGATGGGTATCTTTCAGATGGGTTTAGTCCTAGGGAATACTGTGGGTCCCTTAACAGGAGGGTTGACAGAACTAGCAGTAGGGATGCGGCCTGTATTTATGGTGGCAGGGATTACTTTATTTATCGTCACTGCAGCAATAGCTATCTTTGTAAAAGAACCACAAGTGGAAAGTGAAGCTTCTGTAAAAACAACTTCTTTTTCAGAAGATTTACAAGCAGCAAAACAAAATAAGGTACTACTCCATATTTTAGGATTATATTTTTTAGTGCAAGCTGTTATGCTTATGCTACAACCTATTGTGGCCATTTATGTGGGAGAATTAAAAGGGTCCATGGAAGGGGCTGCCATGTTAGCAGGGTCCATTCTCAGCGGTGGTGGTGTGATGGGCATGATTATGACTAATGTGTGGGCTGCTTATGGACAGCGGCGAGGATACTTTAGAGTTATATCTTATGGGCTAATGGGTACTGGAACTGTATTATTATTGCAAAGTTTACCGTTTGGATTATGGTGGTTTGGGGCCTTGCAATTACTTATTGGCGTATTTATTGTAGGTATATTCCCATCCCTTGGATCAGCTATGACCGTGAATACAGATCCATCAGTGCGTGGCCGAGTATTCGGACTTGCCACGACATCCCAACAATTAGGAAATATGATAGGACCGCTGTTTGCTAGCATAGTAGCCACCTATTGGGGTACATCCTATGTATTCTTGGTGGCAGGTATAGGAATGATGATCATTGGCTATTTAGTGTTGAAAATCCATGGAAATCGACCAAATATTCAATACATTTGATAGACTATATATAGTGAGTGAAGTAAGAAAGAGGATATCCGACAATTTTGTCAGATATCCTCTTTTGTTATATTTCAGAATTATTATGAATTGGTAATTCAAAGCCAAATGTTGTTTTTACATCCGGTGTGCTTTCTACTTGCAGTGTGCCTTCATGTAATTGTATTACATTTTGTACGAAATACAGACCTAAACCAAGACCTTTATTTTCTTTCGAGGTACGTGAAGGGTCTACTTGGTATAATCGATCCCAAATTAAAGGGATGCTTTCTGGAGGGATACCAATACCATCATCTTGAACAGAGATGTGAATGGTAGATCCTGAGGAGACTTCCAAGTGTACTCTCGTATGGGCAAATTTGAAAGCATTGTCCAAAAGATTGGCCATTGCCTGTTGCAATAGGATTTGGTTGCCATAAACAATGATAGACTCATTAATATGGCTGGTAAAAGTAAGATGTTTCTCTTTACTTAATCGAGTATAGGTATGCGCTAATTGTTCAGCCACTTTGGATAGAGGGACAGGTTCTTTATCTATATTGGTTAGACTATCAAGGCGAGCAATTTCTAACAATTGTGAGACCATGTCTGCCATTCCCTTACTTTGAACAAAAATATTTTGAAAGCTTTCTTTTGCTTCTTCTAAGGAGGCTACATATTGGCGAGCGTAATCACTTTCAGCTTGGATGACAGCAATAGGCGTACGTAATTCATGAGAAATGTCGGAATTAAAGCGCTTTTCACGATTAGAAGATTCTTCTAAACTGCTGAGCATATGGTTGAAAGTAGAAGCTAATTGATAGATAGTATCTCCAGATTCAGGGATATTTTCAATACGTTCTGATAAATCTCGCTTTAATGAAATTTGTGCAGCTAAATTGGTAACGGTACGTACTGGTTTTAAACCTCGTTGAATAATCCAATAGCCCCCAATAGCAGCAACCGTAACGAAGAGAATACCACCGAATAATAAAGCGAAGAACATGCTATTTGACTTTCTATCAAGGAATGCCATAGGTACGACGCCACGAATATAGCCTTGCATACCATGGTGATGCTGAATGGGAGCATCGTAGTATAGAAAAGATCGGTTCTGATGACTCACTTCAGTGATAGCATCAAAGGAAGGAGGAGCCTCTTTTGGAAATAAATCAGGTACATTACCTCGTAAGACGACTCCATCATGGGTATAGACTAAGAGAAAGATACCGTCATCAAAAGGCTTAAACTTTTTAGGGGCACTAGCGGATTCAATGACAGCCTCTTGTAAGTCTGTACGGATTTCATTTTGGTCCAAAATATGGGTGAATTGGATTACAAAGGTAGCTAATAGCCATATCATTAGCAGTAGAAAAATAGAGTACCAACTAGTAATTTTATATACCAAAGGAACTCGCAAGAGAAGAGTCTCTATGGAGTTCCAACAGCGTTTGATTACATCGTGCATGGATTATTCCTCGGTGCGGAACACATAGCCTACGCCACGAACAGTTTGAATTAATTTTTTAGTTTCGTCGATGTCCACTTTTTTGCGCAGGTCTTTAATATATACGTCGATTAGGTTGGAGTAACTTTCATAGTCGTATTCCCACACATGGTCAAGAATTTGTTGACGAGATAAAACGATATTTTGGTTGCTTGCTAAATAGAAGAGTAGGTCGAACTCTTTGGCAGTTAATGCTATAGGCTCTCCATTACGAAGAACGGAACGGCTCTTTTGATTGATGCGTATTGGCCCTGCAATAATATCTTCTGTAGCTTGATTGCGACCACGGCGAGCTAACGCATAGATGCGAGCAATGAGTTCGTCAAATTCAAATGGTTTTACTAAATAGTCGTCAGCGCCTAAATTTAAACCAGATACCTTATCCTCTAATGTATCTTTAGCAGTTAAGAAAAGAACCGGGGTTTTGTTACCTTCTTCACGCATTTGTTGTACTACGGCATGACCGTCCATTTTTGGCATCATAATGTCCATAATGATCACATCATAACTAGATGTGGAAATATAATCTAATCCATCTTCTCCGTTAAAGCATTGATCTACAATCATAGATTCTAGTTTTAAACGTTTGGCAATAATATTATTCAGCATTTGTTCATCTTCAACAATTAAGACTTTCATAGGTGCTCCTTTCATGTTAAGGTGTATATTTGTATTGTAACGTATTTTCAAAATAGATTAAAGAGATGTATATAAAAAGTATAGATGTTGTACATGAAAAGACCATGAATGATTGCTTTATACGGTGGGGTCACCTATAATAAACATAGAAATAGTATGAGTTATTCTTCCCTAGGAGGGGGTATTATGAATATTAGAACGATTACGGTCTATGCCTTATTGATTGCTCTTTGTGCTATAGGCGGACAGATTCATTTTGGTGTGTATTCCATTGGATTTGATTCGTCGCCAGCTTTTGTAGGAGCCTTACTGCTAGGACCTGTAGCAGGTGCTGTGCTTGGGGCCTTAGGGCATTTAGCAACGGCTGTATTCACCGGATTTCCTCTTAGTGTACCTATGCATGTGGTGGTAGCTTTGATCATGGCTTGTACTGGGGCTAGTATAGGATATTGTATGCGTAAGAGGACTTCATCTTTCTCTTATGTAGTAAGTGGTATAGTAGGGTATATCATCAATGTAGGTTTAGGTCTAGTTGTGACATCATGGATGATGCACAGTGTAGAAGTTGTGGCAATTTTATTTGTGCCTTTGTCTTTAGCCTATCTAGTAAATTATGTGGGAGCAGCACTGGTGGTCAGTCAGCTGACTAAAGTTTTTGGTGGTAGATAATATGCGAGATATAACAAGAATTTCTTTGCAAAATGGTGTAGATTGGATTGTTGCTAGTGATATTAGTAGTGGTATCGGTTTGCAAGAACATGATGTATTAGAAGCGCCCTACTCTATGGTAGGTGCGTTTGCGACTCGTGTAGCGATGCTAGAAATTGTATGTGCGAAAGGTATAGTAAAAGGAATTCAATATCTCATTGGTGGTGACTATGATACGGTAGTGATACCTGTTATAAGGGGAATTCAAGCGGAATTGGATACATTAGGTATCGATGTACCAATTAATGGCAGCCATGAAAGCAATATGAAAGTAAGCACTACCTCTGTAGGGATTACTGCCTTAGGAATCGGGGAGCCAGAAATGCTTGGTACAGGGGAACCTTATGCTGTGTACGTACTAGGAAAACCCTTAGTAGGTAATGAAGTGCTAGAACAGCCAGAATGGATTGTTACCTATGATGAGGTCCGACGAGCTTTGGCACATCCTAGTACATCCCGTGTGGTGCCTATTGGCTCCAGAGGCATCCGCCAAGAGTTGACAGTGTTAAGTTATTTAGAAGGGGCATCTATGGAGTCCATAGAACTGACTGATGATGAGTTAGATCATAGTGGTGGACCAGCTACGGCAGTGGTTGTATCTGTTCGTGCCAGTGGTGAAACAGCATGGTTAGGAGAGTTCCCTAAGGCGCAGTATGTAGGGCGGCATAGGTAATAGAAAGGATATAGATATGAAACAATTACGATATTATATAGCATTGGCATTGGTAGCCGGTGGATTGACAGTGGCTCAAGCAGAGGCAAACCCATATGGTGTAGTGAGTCCTCCTGATTGGGAATATCAAGCGCTTATGACATTGGTGAAACATGGAGCGATTACGGATACTAAGGGGGTAGATTTAGGATCACGAGCATTCACTAGAAAAGAATTGATCCCTATGATGGCAGATGTGGTGGCACGCCGTGAAACTATGAATGAAAGTGATCGCATGTTGGCATTGCGATTGTACAATGAAAACCGTCGTTCTATTATGAATTATGAAATTGAACAAGAAGAAGCAAAATCAGGTAAAGCTCAAATAGATAGTGCTGATGAGGGAACACCAATAGCAGTGGAACCAGCTTTGACGAAAGAAGAAATCCAAAAGAAAATGGAATCCTTCCAAATTGATGCATCTGCTTTGCCAAATCATGGGTTAGTACAAGTGCGCACTTTTCAACAAGGAACATCTCAGCGAAGCCATTTAGAATTAGTAGTGCCTTCGGTGAAGGCAGAAGGAAACGTAGCCTTACAGCCTATTGATGGAGAAGTGCAAGAGGCTATGGCTGGGGGTCAATGGGATGCGTCTAAAAAGGAACAACGACCACTTATGAAAGTGGCAAAACAAGAGTGGGCTTTATTGCAAAAAGCAGAACGCAAACAGGAACGGTTAGACACACAAGCCCAACGCCAGTTAGCGAAAGCTCAACGAAAACAAGAGGCATTGGCAAAGAAAGAGCAGCAACATTTGGCAAGGGCGGAACGAGCTAAGTTACAAGCAGAACAAAAATTGGCGAAACAGCAGGCAAAAGAACAAGCTCGATTAGCAAAGCAAGAGGCTAACAAGGAAGCTCAGCTAGCAAAACAGCAAGCTAAGGAGCAAGAAAGATTGGCAAAACAAGAGCAAAAAGAACGAGAGAGACTAGCGAAGAAAGCTAAGAAATAAGGGAAAGATATTTGCTATTATCGAAAAAATTCGGTATACTAAAGGTTAGCAATCCATTTGGTGTACTTTCATCATGAAGCGGAGGAACTATGATTATACGAGAAGAGAAGAAACGCGAATTTTATACGGTCACAGCTCTCGTGCGTGAAGCTTATATTAATGCAGATCGCAGTACAGGACGAGAATATAAACTAGTGGAAGCATTGCGTGAGTCTGATGCGTATATTCCTAAGTTATCTTTGGTGTCGGTCATCGACAATGCCATTGCAGGGTATGGTATGTTCCTGCGCGGCAAAGTTGGTGATCAAGATGTGCTTATTTTGGGCTTACTAGCTGTGGCGCAGTCTATGCGTGGACACGGCGTAGGGGGAGCTCTTGTCTTAGAGGGTCAACGATTGGCTCGTAAGATGGGATATTCCTACTTGTTCGTGTACGGTAGTAATGTGTACTACCCACGGTTGGGCTATGATTTTGCACATAACTTTGGTGTAGAACCACCAGAAGGATTGGACCGGGAGCATATGATGGGGATTCGATTAGATCCTAATGCGGAGCCTCTCAATGGTACATTGGAATACCCGGAACTTTTTAAAACCCTAGAAATGTTCTAGGTGACTACGAGTTATATCGTAGTAGGTATTAGATAGACAGTTCGAGATCCTCCTGTCTGTAAACAAAACTAAGGAGTTATAATGAAACAATTTAACAACACACAACGATTGACGATTTCTGCCATTTCCATCGCCATGTATTTGGCGCTTATGATCGGTACACAAGGCTTTGCCTTTGGTCAGTATCAAGTGCGTATTGCTACAGCGCTTTATGGATTGTCAGCGATCTTCCCATTCACCATTCCAGCTTTTGGTATTGCAAACTTTGTAAGTAATACAGTGATGGGCGGTTTTGGTATGGTGGATGCTATCGGTGGAGCTATCGTAGGCTTATTGACAACAGGTCTAATCGTTCTTGCGAAGCGCCAAGGCTTAGGCAACTGGGTATTGATTCCTATCATTACCTTTGTACCAGGATTGATTGTACCAATTTGGTTGACTTATTTCTTGCCAGTTCCGTACTGGGTATTAGTGAGCTCCCTCGTAGTAGGTCAGTTCGTGTGTGGTGTGGTGAGCTACTTCCTGATCAATGCATTGGAGAAAGTAGTCTATAAAAATAAGGAGGCTTTAGTTCGTGAGTAGTGGTCGTAATGCAGCAGAATTACAAGGTGTTCATGCTTTAGGTAGCCATACGGACTATCCTACAGATTATGCACCGCAGGTGCTAGAAGCATTTCCTAATAAACATCCAGGGAATGACTATTTTGTGAAATTCAATTGTCCAGAGTTTACCAGTCTTTGTCCAATGACGGGGCAACCGGACTTTGCAACGATTTACATTTCCTATGTGCCAGATGAAAAACTGGTGGAAAGTAAATCCTTAAAATTATATTTATTTAGTTTCCGCAACCATGGAGACTTTCACGAAGATTGTATCAATATTATCATGAAAGATTTAGTGGCATTGATGGAGCCTAAATACATTGAAGTGTGGGGCGAATTTACACCTCGTGGGGGCTTGTCTATTGACCCGTATGCCAACTATGGCAAACCGGGCACCGATTGGGAAGCCACGGCGAAGGAGCGCTTGCACTTTCACGATATGCAACCGAAACGGGTAGCGTATCGTTAATTACATACATACTATTGCCAGGTCAATCGGTTGAGGGACCTGGCAATTTTACTAACGGCCCTAGACATGATAGGATAGAGATAGATACAACGTGTTGAGAGGAAAAGGAGTTGGACATGCAACCACAGTTATATATTGGCGGAGCGGGTACGGGAAAGACCACGGCTTGTTTCGCAGAGATAGAACGAATTTTACAAGACCATCCAGACCACCAGATTATCGTCCTTGTGCCAGATCCTGCGACGTATATGATGGAACGCAAACTAGCAGAGTTTCGTCAGGAAAAAGGGTTCACCACGGTGCGTGTGGTGGGCATGACACGGCTAGCCTATCAAGTGTATCAATCCTTAGGGAAAGTGAAAGAAGAAGGCCTGTCGGAAATTGGCAAAAAACTAGTCCTTCGGGTCTTGTTAAAGCGATCATCGGGAGAATTAGACTTATTTAAACAAGCGGCGAAGCAACCTCATTTTGGAGATGTTATACAAGGGCTATTGACGGAGTGTAAAGCTTTTGGTGTAACGCCGGAGGATTTGTCAGGTGCTGTGAAACAAGTGGACTCCATGGTGTTGGGCCGTAAATTACAAGAATTATCCTTGTTGTTAGAACGCTATGATACAGCGATGGAAGAGTTAGGCGTCCAAGATTCTATGGAAACATTGATCGACCTATTGCCACAGTCGCCATTGATGAAACAGTGCCATGTCTTTGTGGACGGATTCCATTGGTTTACGCCCTTGCAGTATCGCTTGATTCAACGGTTGTTTTCCCTTAGTGAATCCTGTCATATGACAATCAGTTTGCCATCCTTGGAGGAAGAGGTGCACAGTCGCAAGGGATCTATGTATTTCCGTGTTTGGGAGACCTACCGAGATATGATGACTTGGTATCCAGAGGCAGTAGTGCATGATATGAACACCGTCTATCGAGGGACACCTGTGCTGCAACAATTGAACACACAATTTTTTAAAACACCTATGAAACCGAATACCACCGAAGATTCGTTGACCATGGTAAGTGCCTACAATCGAGAACGGGAAGCTGATGCGATATGTCGTAAGATTTTAGCATATCGTCAAGAAGGGGAACATCGCTGGAAAGACTGTACCATTATATTACGGGACATGGAGTCCTACGGTGATGTACTGGAAAAAGCTTGCATGAATTATGGCATTCCTTTCTTCTCGGATCAACGGAAGATGATGACTAGCCATCCTTTGGCGGAGTTTTTGCAAGGTATCTTCCATGTACATCGCACCTTTTTTGATCATGATGCGGTATTCCGCTTACTGAAAACGGATTTTGCGCCTTTCACACGGGAAGAAGTAGACCGATTAGAAAACTATTGTTTAGAATATGGCATTCAAGGGGCGGCGTGGTTACGAGATGTGTGGACCTATGGTGGCGAGGACGATGAAGAGCGACGAGCTGTGATGCAGGCTTTACATATGCGCGTCCTGGAATATTTGCGTCCAATCTATGATTTCTGTAAACTGTCACATACGGGACAGGAATGGAGTGAGTTCCTATTCCAAACTATGCAAGATTGGCACATTCCAGAGCAATTGAAACATTGGTATGACGAAGCAGAGGACCGTGGGAATGTACAAGAAAGTGCTAGCCATGTACAGCTTTATAAACATGCTATTCAATTGCTAGAGGAATGTGCATCTGTGACGGGCACAGAGGAGTTGAACGCAGAGGAGATGGGTCTTATCATCGAAGAAGGACTCAGTGAAGTGACCTACTCTTTGGTGCCGCCATCGTTGGACCATGTGACGATTACCACCATCGACCGCAGTTATATGACAGATGCGAAGGAAGTCTATGTGCTAGGCCTCAATGAGGGCGTATTTCCTCGTAAAATGGGGGACGAAGGCATTCTGCGTGACCAAGAGCGGACGGCGTTGGCTAAGGTAGGTGTGCAACTAGCGGCGGGTGCCTTAGGGCAAATGTTCAATGAAAATTTCTTATTCTATTTAGCCTGCACTCGTGCTAGCCAAGGACTGCATCTGTCCTATGTCACATCCGATGAAGAAGGGTCTAAAATGGAACCATCTTTGGTAGTGCGCCGTTTACAGCAATATGGGTATGTGAAAACTATCGAAGAAGCACCACTATCTATGCCAGAGGGACGAGAACAGGACTATCTGTGGCGACCATCCCAGAGTTTAGGCCTCTTTTCTAGTCGCATGAGTGCCCTTATGAAAGGAGATCCTATCTCCTCTACTTGGTGGAGTCTTTATAACTGGGGCATAGAAATGGGCTACAGAGGTGAGGTGTTCTTCGCCACACGAGGTATGTTTGATTCCAATACGGTGCCACGCATTGAGCAGTCCATTGTACGAGGGTTGTTGCTACGCAGTGATGCCTTAACGGGGTCCGTCACACGATTGGAACGATATCATCGTTGCCCATACAGTTTCTATGCTCAATATGCCTTACGCTTAGCCCCACGGAAGGTAAAATCCTTTGGAGCTCCTGAAATCGGAACCTTCCTTCACGATACGTTGCGCTATTTAGGGGAGTATCTATTACAACAGGGCCGACAATGGCGTGATGTAACAGAGGAAGAACAAGAATCCTTATGCCATGAAGCAGCAGATGCGGTGATGGGCACAGAAGAGCGAGATGCGTACGAAGCGCAACTGTATACTCGATTAACATCTACCTTATCTGCTACGGTAGCACGTCTCGTAGATTGGTCTAAGAAAAGCGAGTTTTCCACTACAGAAATAGAGCAAAGTTTTGGCATGGGCACATCTAACTGGCGTCCAGTGCGCATCCCATTGGGTAAAAACTATGGCGAAAGTATCGTACTGCGCGGTCAAATAGACCGTGTCGATGAATATCGAGGACCTCTTGGTCATTATGCGGCAGTGATTGACTATAAATCAGGGGGCACTACGGTGCGAGCTGATGAAATTTACTACGGCTTGAAATTGCAATTAATGACCTATCTATTGGCATTGGAAAAGAATACACAAGATAGAATTGGCACGGCGGCTGCCCTCTATACCTATGTACGGAATCCGCAAGTGAAATTGTCTGAAGTAGTGAATCACCGACGGGCAGAGGAAGAAAAATCGGAAGGACAACAGTTGAAAAACAGTGGATACTTTGTAGACGGTGAAGTGTTACAATCCTTAGATGTGACGAGAGCTTACCAAAGTAATTCCCCTTATGTACCGATTGTTCTGAAAAAGGATGGCACTCCGGATAGTCGCACATCCAAGAGTTTGAAGACGATGGAACAATTTGGACTTATGAAGGAATATACAAAGCAAATAATTTCCAACAGTGGTACACAGATGATGGATGGAGAATTTCCTATCAGTCCCTACCAAAAGGATAAACGGCGACCATGTGAATTTTGTGAGTTCCAAGCCTTATGTCGCTTTGATGGAACTCGCAACAGATATCGCTATATTAAGACCATGACGGAAGAGGAAGCATTGGAGAAGATGGAAGCATTACAAACAGGAGGGGCTACCTATGAAATGGACTGATGCGCAACAGAGCGCCATTGATGCGCCTAGACCGGGGCAGTTACCGTCCCAAACGATCTTGGTGTCTGCGGCGGCGGGGTCCGGGAAAACGGCAGTCCTCGTAGAGCGCATGATACAACGTCTAAAACGGCGGGAGCTAAGTATTCAAGAACTGATGGTGGTGACTTTCACAAAAGCGGCAGCCGCAGAGATGAAAGCCCGTATCGGGGTGAAACTAGCGGAAGAGTTTCAAGCTACCGGAGACGAGTATTTAGAAGAACAATTGAATATGTTGCCGTCCGCCCATATCTCTACGTTGCACTCCTTTTGTCAATGGGTGATCCGCAGTTACTTCTATAAACTAGATATAGATCCGTCTTTCACCATCGGCAATGAAGGGGAATTGGCGCTCATGCGCTACGAGGTGCTAGATGCGATTTTGCTGCAGGCCTATGAACAGGGGCTGTATAACATTTACGATGTGAGTGACATGTTCAGCACCGAACGGTCTGATCAGGTCTTGCGGGAGACCGTGTTTCAAATTTACAACTTTGCCTTGGCTCAAAGTCAGCCTATGCGTTGGTTAGATGCCGTATGTGAAACGTATGAAAGTGCCTTGCACCAGACATTGCGAGAAACTACATGGGGCACCCTATTTTGGGAAGAACAACAACGGCAAATTGAGTATCTATTAGAGCGCTATGAAGAGGCACAGCGCTTGGCTACCCTAGGCAATGGGTTCGACAAATGGATGGATAAGGTCAGTGAACTGCAAACACTGTTACAAGCCATGCAAAAGGCAGACACTTGGGATGCTATGCATGTCGGTGTAGTGGGCATTGGGGGATTTAGCTTCCCCGTACTTCGTGCCACGAAGGCCATGAATGAAAGCGATCCAGCTATCTTGAGTGAAATTAAAGCCATCTTGGCAGAAGGGAAAGATATATTGCAAGCCATGCCGAAAGGTGTCTTTGCTATTACGGAAGCAGATTGGCGAGAGCAAATGGAGTACTTAGTGCCGTTGGTACGAGGTATCATCCAGCTGGTGAAACGATTCCATGAGGATTTTCAGCAGGCAAAGCAAGAAGCGGGTATGATCGATTTCTCCGACTTGGAACATCTATGCTTAGCCTTATTAGTAGACCCAGAATTTACAGAAGAACTCAAGCCATCTGAGGTGGCACTGGAGTTACAGGATACATTCAAAGAAGTGATGGTCGATGAATACCAAGATACGAATGGCGTCCAAGAGGCTATCGTGAATTTAGTATCTCGTGGGGACAATCGTTTTTATGTGGGCGATGTGAAACAGTCGATTTATGGATTCCGTATGGCAGATCCGCAGCTATTTATGGAAAAGTACCATCGGTTTGATCACGATGTGAACAGTGTGGAACGGCGTATCGATTTGTCCCAAAATTTCCGTTCCCATGAAGCGATTCTAAATGTAACGAACTTTATATTTTCGCAAATTATGACCGATGAAGGGGCAGGGCTTACCTATGGTGAGGCAGAAGCTCTCCACACAGGTCGCATCGTAGAAGAGGCGCCACCAGAATGGGTAGGTGGTGATGTAGAAGTGCACGTTCTTTGCTGTGATGAAGACAAGGCACAGACAGACCCTGAAGATGGAGAAGACCTAGAGAACGATGAAAAAGAAATGCTCTTTGTGATCCGTAAAATCCAAGAGTTAAAGAACAATGGCGCCATGGTACAAGATAAAGACGGCACCTTCCGGCTCATGGAATGGCGAGACATTGTACTCTTGAAGCGATCTATCTCTGGGTCAGCGAGCCGAATGATCGACCTACTACGGCGAGAGGGCATCCCTGCCTATGCAGAGGAGAAATCCGGCTATTTCAGTGCCATGGAAGTGCAGTTTGTGCTGTCCTTGTTGCAAATCATCGATAATCCAGAGCAGGACTTGCCTATGGCCATCGTTTTGCAATCGCCTCTTATTGGGATGGATGCCAACGATTTAGGACGTCTTCGTCTGTCTGTAGGGGAGAACAGCTTGTGGAGCGGGTTGCGCCCATTTGTAGAAGCTTCCCAGAATGCAGGATGGATTCGCTTTGTGGACTCCATGGACACCTGGCGGACCATGTCTCGCCGTCAAGGCATTACGGACTTAATTTGGCACATCTACGACACCTTGCATGTGGTAGAATACGTGAGCGCCATGCCAAATGGCTTGGTGCGTCGTGGCAATGTGCTGGCCTTGTATGAGCGAGCGAAACAATATGAAAGTGGCAATTACCGTGGCTTATTCCGGTTCTTGCGCTTTATTGAAAGCTTGCAGGCATCCGGAGAAGATTTAAGCGTTGCCAAAACGGTGAGTGAAGCGGACAATGTGGTGCGTATTATGACCATCCACAAAAGTAAGGGCTTAGAGTTCCCCGTGGTGTTTCTCATGGGCACTCAAAAGGGCTTTAACAAAATGGATTTGAACCGGTCCTTGCTATTGCACAAGGAATATGGAGTGGGTTTGAAAGGGTATTTCCCAGACTTGCGTGTGATGTATAATTCCTTACCTTGGATTTTCGTGCACCAAGCTTTGGAAGAAAATTTGAAAGCTGAAGAGGAGCGTATCCTTTATGTAGCATTAACTCGGCCTAAAGATAAACTGTATATTACAGGTTATATGAAGGGGTCTATCAATGGCTCTACGGATCGACCTGCGACGAAGAAAATGGGTGAATGGGTAGCGCCTGTCTTACAGTGGGGTGAAAGTGCTTTTACGAAAGAGCAGATTCTAGGGTGTAATTCCTATTTAGATTGGATCTTGCGAAGTTTAGCTCGCCACGTAGCAGGGGGTACGCAGTTGCGCCAATTTGCGGAGGTGGAAAGCCCGCAACTCCCAGATATACCGTACAAAGATTGTCCAGTGTCCTTCCACGTTCATGATGGAAATGATTACAGTGTTTCACAGGAAACACCGTCTGTAGAAGTAGATATTCTGGAACAAGTGCGAGCTCAATTACCAGTGGAAGCGCCACCATTGGACCCTGTCGTGATAGATCGGTTGACCTCTGTGTATGCTTATGAAAGTTCTACGGAACGGGCGGGGAAAATTTCTGTATCTGAAATTAAACGGCGCTTTGTGGAGCTGGAAGAATTGGCAAAACAGATGATTGAGCCGGACTATAAGCGTGATACAAGTAGTCATGATGATGAGGAAACGACAGAATCTATCATGCCTAATGCGATGGAACATAGAACAACTGGAAGTACTAATGATACAGAAGATTCCTTACTAGGTACATCAGCTGTGGGTGGGGAGAATCTTCAGGTAGAGGATACCTCAGTAGCTCTAGGTCCTTTTGATGTAACTTTAGCCTCTATAAGAGAGTCCACACCGATTTGCAGTGGTGCTCGTTGGGGAACCCTCATGCATGAAGTGATGCAGTGGTTGCCGTTGCAACAGTATACACGACCATCTTTGCGACAAGCCTTGGATTTGCTAGCATTACAAGGATACCTGACTGATGAGGAACGGAAGGCGATTAGTGAAAAACGGATTTATGATTTCTTTCAGTCTGATCTAGGACAACGATTGCTAACAGCACAGCGAGTGGAACGAGAGTTGCCATTTAGTATGCTATTTCCTGCGAACCGTGTATACCCAGAGATGCTAGACGGGGAAGATCTGTTCCTACAAGGTATCATCGATACAGCATTCTTAGAAGAGGGATCTTGGGTGCTAGTTGACTATAAAACAGACCGTCTTGATGAAGAGGCTCTAGTAGAGCGCTATCGCATTCAGCTCATGCTCTATAAAGAAGCCTTGGAACGATTGACCCCATACCCTGTAAAAGAGGTATACATCTATTCCTTCCGATTGGAGCGGGCTATACCGGTATAATATTTCTAGCATAGCAATGGCAGTAATCCAATTGATAGTTTAGAAATATATTCTACATATGTTGTAATGCTACTAACAAATGTGATTGAATACAGGCATGTAAACTAATACAATCAAAATACAAAACAGAACAAAAAAGAGGAACGTTGTGCACTCTGTGCCAACGTTCCTCTTCTTATTCTAAATAATGCGGATTATGTAATGTATGGGGTCACAGCACCTATATACTAGGGTACGAAAAAGGGTCCCGAGGGGGACCCTTTCAGTATAGTATTATTCGTTTTCATGACCTTTGTGCCACCAAGTAATACCTTTTTGAGTTGGTAAAATAGCGCGGTCGAAGATTGGATCTTCAATACCTTTAGATTTTTGATTCATGTAATCTTTGAGTGCAATGGTTACTAATTTGCCTAAACGCAAGATAGAGGTAATATTGCAAAGCACTAAGAATGCCATAAACAAGTCAGCTAAGTTCCAAACAAGATTTAATTCAGCAATACAACCAACATAGACCATGATGATAACAAGAGCACGGAATAGGTTAATAGCGAATTTGTTATTTTTTGTCATGTGCGCAATATTCACTTCGCCGTAGAAATAGTTGCCGATAATGGAACTGTAGGCAAACATGAATACAAATAATGCGATGACTGCAGGAGCCCAAGAGCCTAATTGGTGTCCAATACTGTGTTGAACAAGGGCAATACCTGTTAGATCTGTGTGCACATATTCGCCAGATACAAGAACGATGAATGCAGAGGCAGTACATACAAACATGGTATCAACGAATACCCCAAGGGACATAATTAAACCTTGTTTTACAGGGTGGTTTACATCAGCAGAAGCAGATGCATTTGGTACAGAACCTTCGCCGGCCTCGTTGGAGAACAAGCCGCGTTTGATACCTTGCATTACAGCAGCACCGATGAAGCCGCCTGTCGCAGAATCAATAGTAAAAGCCTGTGTAAAGATAGCGGAAATCACAGTTGGTAATACAGAAATATTAGAGATGACGATGTATAAAGCGATTAAGAAATATAAACCAGCCATAAAAGGCACTAAAAATTCAGCTGTTTGAGCGATACGTTTTGCACCACCGAAAATAACAAGAGCAGATAAAGCTGCTACGATAAGACCTGTTGTAGAGGCGTCGATATTCCATGGTTGCACAGCGATAGCAATGGTATTTGCTTGTACAGAGTTGTAGATTAAGCCGTATGTAACGCTGATTAAGATGGCAAATAAAATAGATAAGAACGGACTGTTCAAACCATGACGAATGTAATAGGATGGACCGCCACGGAAGGAGCCATCAGGTAAGCGCTCTTTATAGATTTGACCTAATGTGTTTTCGATGAAACTAGTAGCTGCGCCAAGTAGCGCGATAAACCACATCCAGAATACAGCCCCTGGACCACCTAAGGCAATAGCGATAGCGATACCAGCGATGTTACCAACACCCACGTGAGAGGCCACGCTAATACAGAATGCTTGGAATGGAGAAATGTGATGGTCACCTTTACTTTTTTCTCCTGCACCAGATTTTAAAATACGGAACATTTCTGGTAGTTGTCGTAATTGCACGAATCGTGTGGTTGCTGTAAACCAAACACCGGCAATGATGAGGAGAGCGATGATGATGTTATTCCAGAGGAATCCGTTTACATCGCCCAAGAGTTGAATGATTTGTTCTTGCATAAGGACATCCTTTCTTTTATATGGACATAGCATATTTTCTATAGTATATCATAGGAAGATAGGGAAATGATAGAAAGTTATAGGAATAGGAGAAAAATTGTAAAAAAATATCTATTCATACGGAGGAAAAGGTGTTACAATGAATCGATAAAAGAATGAAGTCGCTTAACTACATCCGAACCCATTCCGTACGGACTAGTTAGGCTAGCGGTTTTGATGACACGGATACTTGAAATGAACTCAAGTGATGTTTGGAAAGGGGATTGATACATGAAAACCACCGCTAAAAAAATGTCTGTATTCCAACTGACATCCATTGTGGCAGCCAATATGTTGGGTGCTGGAATTATTATGCTACCGTCTCAATTAGCACAGGTAGGCACCATTTCTATCCTATCTTGGATAATCACTGTACTAGGCTCCTTAACCTTAGCCTATATTTTTGCCCAATGTGGCTTATTTACGAAAAAGTCTGGTGGTCTAGGAGGCTATGTAGAATATGCCTTTGGTAGGACAGGACATTTTATGGCCAATTATTCTTATGCAGTATCTCTGGTGATTGCCAATGTAGCCATAGCTATATCTATCGTAGGGTATGGAGCTGTATTGTTTGATGTGCCGCTTTCACCATTAGAAGTAAGTTTAGCAACAATAGGATTGCTCATGGTGGCAGCTCTAGTCAATGTGCGTGGTAACAAGAGCACAGGACGGATTAGCAATATTACGATTTGGGGCACCATGTTGCCGGTCTTATTTATTGGCGTGTTTGGTTGGTTTTGGTTCGATCCAGAGATGTTTGTGTCTGTTTGGAATCCGCAAGAACTACCCGTATTTGATGCGGTCAGTCAGTCCATTTCCCTTACATTGTGGGGGTTTTTAGGCTTTGAATCGGCAGCAGCAAACGCAGATGCTGTGGAAAATCCTAAGAAAAATGTACCGATTGCGACATTTTTTGGCACTTTAGCCGTAGCTGTGGTGTATATTGTATCGACAAATATTATGGCAGGGATCATTCCTAATATTGAGTTAGTGAACTCCACTGCTCCATTTGGCCTTGTTTTTGCCTATATGTTTGATGGTACAGCAGGTAAAATCGTGATGGCGCTTATGGCAGTATCCTGCTTTGGGGCCATTATGGGGTGGCAATTTACTTTGAGCCGTGTGTTTAAAAGCTGTGCAGAAGCAGGTTTCTTTCCTAAAGTGTTTGCCCGGGTTAATCGCGTAGATTCTCCTGTACGGGGTATTTTTATTTTGTTGGCATTACAAGCTATTTTGGCTTTGATGACCACTGATGAAAGTTTAAATGAACAATTTGCACAACTTGTTAACCTAGCAGTTGTGACAAATGTATTTCCATATATTCTTTGTTGCGTGGCGGTGAACAAGATGCTATCTGTTGAAGGGGCTAGCGTCGGATTACGTCGTCTAATCTATGTGATGAGCGCCGTAGCTATTGCCTATGATAGTTATGCCATTTATGCATGTGGAGCAATTCCTGTACAAGGTGGGGCTTCCGTCATTTTATTTGGCTATGTAGCATACCAGGCGGCATTCCATTGGCGGCCTCGTCTAGTGAAAGCTATTGGTAAAAGCTCTGCTTATTAATAGCAACATACATAGTTTAAAAATGAAGATTTCATGAATTTTGATTTTCTTCATTTTTTCTTCATGAAGATTATTTACAATTGCACATGTGATTAATTGTTACAGTATTAAATCTAAAACATTTAATACTGTAATTTTTAATTTAGGAATTATAAACAATTTTATAGATTATTTTATTGTGAAAAGGTAAAGGAAGAGGAAAAGAACATGTTAAAAGCAACAGGAAAACAACAAACATTAAAAGCGGCAGTGTTGAGCGCTGTTATGGTTATGAGTGCTATTGGCATGAATGTAGCTGATGCTGCAGTGAATACGCCAGGTACAGGTGATGATAAAGGCATTGCGTATGGTGTTGGTGCCAATGCAAAAGGAATTCAGGCAATTGCTCTTGGTGTAAATGCCCAAAGTACAACTAATAATACAATTGCTATCGGTGAAAATGCCTATGCAGGGGACAAAGAGGGAGATGGTTCTGGTCAATCTGCCATCGCTATTGGTCGTGAAGCAAAAGCGTTAAAAAACCGAGGCGTAGCTATTGGTGATAGCTCTTCTGCAGACTGGTATGGTACAGCATTAGGTTCTCGCTCTGTAGCTGCGGCGAATAGCGTAGCTATCGGCGGTGGTAGCAATGGTTCTCACGCAGAAGCAAGTTTGAAAAACTCTGTAGCTTTAGGTACTTTTGCTAAAACAAAAGAAGGTGTTAACACAACGGAAGCTTCTGTTGAATCCAATGGAACAACATTAAAATTAACTGATTTTGCAGGTACTGTTACTAATGATGCTGGCAATAAAGTAAGTTATGTAGTTTCTGTTGGTGATGAAGGTAAAGAACGTCAAATTCAAAACGTAGCAGCAGGTCAAGTGACAGCTACATCTACAGATGCTGTTAATGGTAGCCAATTACATTCTGTAGCAGCAGCAGTGGCAAATGTGGCTGGTTCTGTAAAAGACATCATTGGTGGTGATGCAACAGTAGATGAAACTGGTAAAATTACTGCTACTGATATTGGTGGAACAGGAAAAGCTACTCTTCATGAAGCTATTGAATCTGTAAAAAATACAGCCGATTCCTTGAAAACAGTATTAGGTGGCGAAACTGAAGTAGATAAAGATGGAGCTGTTACTGTTAAAGATCTTGGTGGTACAGGTAAAACAAATGTTAATGATGCCTTAAAAGCTGTAAAAACAGAAGTAAAAGCAGGTACCAATGTGACTGTTGCAGAATCAAAAGGTGCTAATGGTCAACCTGTATACACAGTAGCAGTAAAAGATGATCTTACATTAAATAGTGTAACAATAGGTACTACCAAAGTAGATGGAAGTGGAATCGCTGTTGACGGTAAGCAATTTGTCACAAAAGATGGAATCAATGCAAATAATACAAAGGTTACTAATGTAGCTAATGGAGACGTATCTGCAAATTCTAAAGATGCTATCAATGGTAGCCAATTGCATTCTGTAGCAACTACAGTGGCAAATGTAGCTGATTCTGTAAAAAATACAGCAGACTCTTTAAAAGCAGTATTAGGTAAAGATGCTGTTGTTGTTGGTGAAAATGGCTCTGTTACTGTAAAAGATCTTGGTGGTACAGGTAAAACAAATATTAATGATGCTTTAAAAGCTGTGAAAACAGAGGTAGGAAACATTGAATCTACTATTAATAAAAATTTAGAAGATATCAATACTAGCATTACAAATGTCAATAACAAAGTAGATAACATTAACCAAAACATGGGTTCCATGGAAAATCGTTTGAATTCTCGTATGGATAAAGCAGTAGCTGGTTCTGCAGCGTTAGCGGCATTACATCCATTAGAGTTTGATGGTAATGATACATGGAGTATTGCAGCTGGTTATGGTAACTACCATAGCAGTAATGCATTAGCTTTAGGTGCATTCTATCGTCCAAATGAAGATACTATGGTTAGCCTTGGTGGTACTGTAGGAAATGGTGAAAAATTATTTAATGTAGGGGTAAGCTTAAAAGTTGGTCAACGTGGACATATCCCTATGACTAAAGTGGCAATGGCAAAAGAAATTGATACATTAAAAGCTCAATTAGAAGCTCAAGATCAAAAAATTGCTATGCTTATGAATGCTATGGCTGCAAAATAATTAAATACATTTAAATAGTAAAAAAGAAAGTTGATATAAATTTATCGACTTTCTTTTTTGTGAAAATTAATGTTGTATTTTGTTTTCTGATGAATCATAGAAAACCCTATATTCAAGGCTTTCGTGCCTTTGCGAAATGAATATTTTAAAACTTGATTTTAAATATCTAGTTATGCTATATTTGAAAAGCAATATACATAATAAAAGTATATGCTAGGTTTGTTGTGATCATGCATTATGCATTTCACATAATACTAATTATAGGTAAAGGACTGACACTTGTGTCAGTCCTTTCCTATTAGCATTATGTAACTCTAAAATTCAAAAATCTAAAAGCTAGTATGTATTGAATTTAACATTCTTTGATAGTTAATTCAGCTGTACAATGTGGACAGCGTGTTGCATCGTCAGCAATAGCTTCACGGCAATAGTCACATTTACGGATTTCCACCGGTGCTTCTGCAGGTGTAAATCGTTTAATTTGGCTGATGATAGCGAAAATACAAAAAGCAATGATAAGGAATTCAAAGACTGTATTTAAGAACATACCATAAGCCAAGACAGGGATACCAGCCGCTTTAGCTTCTGCTAAAGTCGCTGGAGCAGTACCAGTAGTTAAAGGGATGAATAGATTAGAAAAGTCCACTCCGCCTAATAATAATCCGATAGGAGGCATAACCACATCGTTTACTAAAGAAGTAACAATTTTACCGAAAGCGGCGCCAATGATAACGCCGACTGCTAAGTCTACTACATTGCCGCGCATGGCAAAGTCTTTAAAATCTTTCAAAAAGCTCATACTAATCTCCATTTCAAAATTCATACAATAAAAAGTATACCATACATTATAATAGAAATATATCGAAAAAGCTAGATGTAATCATGTGCATGAAATAGTTGGATACACGACCTTGTATAGATTGTAAAAAAGCTGTCATACCGTTAGACGTTTAGGTCTAGGGATGGCAGCTTTTGTATTAACGATGATGATCAACTTCTTGAATGTTTGCATAGTTCCGATATAATTCATTGGGTAATTTAGTAGTAATAATAGACGCCTTATCAATGGTGGCAAAAGTAACAGATGAAATGCGATCAAATTTAGATGGATCTGCTAAGACAAAGGCATTGTGACATTTATGTAATGCTTTTTCTTTCACAGCAGCATCGAGAGGATCTTCTGTGGTAAAGCCAGATTTATAACTTATACCATGAGCACCAAAGAAGCCTTGTGTAAAGTTATAGGAATCTAATTGATTAAGAGCTACACTACCGACAATAGATGATGAAATAGGATTTACAGTGCCACCTAATAAGATGACTTTCATATGCCGCGATGCTAAATGGGTAGCATGATGAATGCCATTAGTCACAAAGGTAGCATTGGTGTGCGGTACATAATGTAACACCATTTCAGTGGTACTACCAGCATCAATGAAGATAAAACCAGAGGAACTGATTAATTCAGAGGCAGCTAAGGCAATAGATTCTTTTGCATCGCGATACATAACGGATTTCGGGATTATATCTATATCCGTTGTGGTATGGTCAATGGTGAGGCTGGCAGCGCCACCGTGGACCTTTTGCAATAAACCTTTACTGTGGAGATAGGCTAAATCTCTGCGTATTGTAGGCGCTGAAGAAGATAAGGCTGTCACCAATTCGTGTACAGTGACCACCCGGTTTTGTTTCAAGCGTCGTAGAATCGCAGAATAACGTTCTTCAGGAAGCATAGTAAAATCACCTCCAATTTATGATTAACCTAATACTGCTTAGGAAAACGTACCTATTATTTTTCCTATATTCATGGTAATATAAATGGCAAATAAATTATAGTAGCCAATGATGGATTTCATCAAAATGTATAAAAGCAAAGGCTATATTTTGCGATAAATTAATAATCCGCTCTGTGCGGACAGGAATTGTATAATACAGATGAGGAGATATATATGAAAATAACAAAAATGCACGGTTTAGGAAATGATTTTATCGTTTTTTTGATGATGGTACAGTACAATTTGATGTGACGGACATGGCACAACGTCTATGTGATCGTCATACGGGTATCGGAGCAGATGGTCTGGTCATTGTTATGCCTTCTAAGGTGGCAGATGTGCGTATGCGCATTATCAATTCTGATGGCAGTGAAGCTGAAATGTGTGGCAATGGCATTCGCTGTTTTGCGAAGTATGCCTACGACCGCAAGATCATTGATACAGAAGTGTTTACGGTAGAAACGTTGGCTGGTATTATGACGCCAACGATTATTGCTGAAAATGGTGTGGCTAAATTGGTGAAAGTCAACATGGGTAAACCTACATTTTCTGCGAAGGACATTCCTATGGACATAGAATCAGACAAAGTCATAGACTATACTATTGATGTAGACGGCACATCCTATGTGGTGAGTTCTGTACTGTTAGGGGTGCCACATACAGAAGTATTTGTAGAGGATGTAACAGCAGTTCCATTGACAGTATTAGGGCCAAAGATTGAAAAGCATCCACTTTTTCCAAAAGGAACAAATGTGAACTTTGTACAAGTGGTGGACGAGAAAACTGTGAAAGTCCGTACTTGGGAGCGCGGTGCAGGGGCTACATTGGCTTGTGGTACAGGTTCTTGCTCTAGCGCTGTTATGGCTCATGAAAAAGGGTTAACTAGTCGATCTGTAGATGTGGAGTTATACCTAGGTGTTTTACATGTAGATTATGACGAAGATGGCACAGTATATATGACAGGACCTGCTACAGAAGTGTTTAGCTTGGAGTTGGAGGATGTCACTTGCTAGATGGGGACTAGCAATACAATGCGCTTCTAACACAAAAGAGGAAAGTTGATCAAGTGGAGTCAACTTTCCTCTTTTTGTATGAGTTATTATGAATTAGTTTTTAGCTGAACTTTCTTTCCAAACTTTTTCATAAATGCTGTCTGTGTCGTAGCATCTAATTTGTCTACGGTTAGAATTAAGCCGTCTACATTCGGTGTTGGTGTTACAGCTAGGATAGTGCCATGGGGCTCCAATTGACGATATAAGTAAGCGGCATCGGTTTGTAAATTGTCAAAGTCACCTAAGCTATAAGTACCAGTAGTAATGATGTGATTATCTAAGAAGTGTTTGTCTTTAATATAGGCGGTTTCTGCAGTGATAGCTTTCACATCGCTAGAAGATGTAAAGGAAATGACTAATTTACCATCACGCCAGAACATAGCGCCACGATGGTGGAAATCGTAATTCTCGCCAAATGTTTTCTTGACCAGAGCGCGTGCCGTTTCTTCCATTTGTTGTTGCTGAATTGTGTGCTGAATGGCAGTAGCTTCTTTAGAGAAAAGTAAACGATATGTAATTTCTGCAGCTTCACCACGAGTGATATATTTTTCTGGATTGAATAAGCCTTTTGTACTGTAATTGATGAATCCCCATAAAGCTAGTTCACGTACTGATGATTGAGCCCAAGGTGCGATAAATTTCTGATCACTAAAGTGTATGGTATCGAGAGCTGTTGGGTCTTCAGTACGATATCCTTGGTAGTGTAAAAATTTATCAGCAACCACGGCAAACTCTTGGCGAGACATATATTGTTCTGGACGATACGTATTGTCACCATAACCGCTGATAATATTAGCTCTTGCTACACTTTCAATAGCTAGAGAAGACCAACGGTCGGAAGTGATGTCTGAAAATGAACTAGCTAACATAATAGATGGAGTATCTCCAATCATATTGCTAAATAAAGAGGCAGCTTCCTCGCGAGATAGTGGGTCATTGGGTTTGAATGTGCCATTACGATATCCACTCATTAAACCTTCTTTTGTCATTTTAGTAATTGATTCATAAGCCCAAAAGTTACTAGGTACATCAGTAAATCGATATTTTTGTACTCGATCAAAGGTAGAAATCGTATTTGGTTGAGAATATGTAAATGTGTTAGGTGTGGTTACCATAGTGCTTGTAGATAGTGAGTTGCTAGTTTGTGCTTGTAATAATACTACAGGCAATGCAGTTAGCAATAGTGCAGAATAAATGCGTTTCATGGTGTGCCTCCGAATTAGGAAACTAAAAATGTTTTACTATATGTATCATACCATATTTGAAAGATTCACTCCATGCGAAAAGAGTGATATTTATCAATGAATTTACTATAGAAAAAATTGAATTATAGAGCGATGATTATCTCTTTCATGAGTTTTGGTTATAGCACTAATTTTAAGTAGGAATTAGAGACTGAAAAGACATGTGTGTTTTAATAGAAGATTTGATATGTATTAAAATACATAAAAATTATATAATCCTTGATGTTATAAGGATTGATGAGACTAGGGAAAACGTGTGATTTTTGCTACAAATGAGTTGGTTGATAATGACTAACAAAATGGTATAAAAATGGCTTCTTGCTAATATTGCAAGTCTTTTGTAATTACAGAAAAATTACTATATAATAAAATTATCGGAAAACTATTTAGAACCTACTGTTCTAATAGTACATAGATGGAAAACGATTGTTGCATTTCGCCAATCAAGTGATAGTAGTTTACTTTAAAGTTGAGGATGTGAAAAAATGAAAATTCATTTATTTCAACAATGTTTGATTGATATGTTCTACCCTCATGTAGGCATGGCAGGTGTAAAGGTTCTTGAAAACCTTGGCTGCGAATTAACAGTTCCTAAAAAGCAAGTGTGCTGTGGTCAGATGTTTGTTAACTCTGGTTACAACGAAGCTGCTAAAGGAGCTATCAAAAATACAATTGAACAATTTGAGAATGCTGACTATGTAGTGAGCATGTCTGGCTCTTGTGCGTTCGCGATTCGCGACGAATATCATCATATTTTAAAAGATGAACCAGAATGGTTAGCACGAGCTGAAAGATTGAGCTCAAAAATTTATGAGTTCACACAATTCATCGTTGACGTGTTGGGAGTAACTGATGTGGGTGCTCGCTTTAATGATAAAGTGACATACCATAAATCTTGTCACGTAACACGTTTGATGGGAATCAAAGAACAACCTATGAAACTGTTAGCAGGTATTCAAGGTTTAGAATACTTACCATTGCATCGTGCAGAACGTTGCTGTGGATTTGGTGGTACTTTCACAGTAAAAAATCCTGAAATTTCCGCTGTTATGACACGAGAAAAAGCATTAAATATTGCTGATTCTGGTGCTAACATTGTAGCAGGTTCCGACATGGCTTGCTTGATGAATATTGAAGGTATGTTAGATCGACTTTACAAAGAAGGCGAAATTGATCGCCATATCCGCGTAATGCATATTGCGGAATTATTGAATAGTCGATAGGAGGAGTCACCATGAGTAATATTTTATACGATACACGTCCGTTTAAGACACGCGTTAATGATGTGCTTGCTAATGACTTCAAAGTAAAAGCCATTCAAACAGCACAGGATGTATTCTATGAAAAACGTAAAGCTGTAGTAGATCAAGTAGCAGAATGGGAAGACTTCCGTAATGAATCTGCTGATTTGCGTGACCATGTATTGGCTAATTTGGATTACTATTTAAACCAATTTGCGGAAAATGCTGAAAAAGCTGGTGCTCATGTGCACTTTGCAGCTGATGATAAAGAAGCAACAGCAATTTGCATGGAAGTACTTCGTGCCAAAGAAGCAAAAATGGTTGTTAAATCCAAAACCATGGTATCTGAAGAAATCGGATTAAACCATGAATTAATTGAAGCAGGCATCGAAGTAAACGAAACTGACTTGGCAGAATTTATTTTGCAAACAGCAGATTTCGATCCTCCATCTCATATCGTAGTACCTGCATTGCATTTTGAACGTAACCGTATTCGTGATACATTTGCGAAAAAATTAGGTTATGAAGGTACTGAAAATCCAGAAGAAATGACTCGTTTCGTACGTCGCTATATTCGCGATCGTTTCTTGCGTGCTGACGTAGGTTTCACTGGTTGTAACTTCGGTGTAGCTGAAACTGGTACTATTACTATCGTATCTAACGAAGGTAATGGTCGTATGGCAAGCTCCATGCCTAAAACGCAAATTGCATTGATGGGTATGGAACGTTTGGTGCCTGACTTCGCATCTTTGGATGTGATGATGGAAATGTTGATTCGTTCCTCTGTAGGCGCTAAAATTTCCAACTACTTCTCCATGATCACAGGTCCTGCTCGTGAAGGGGAAGCAGACGGTCCAGAAGAATTACACATCATCATCATTGATAACCGTCGTTCTGGTATTTTAGGCGGCGATTTTGAAGAAATGTTACGTTGTATCCGTTGTGGTGCATGTATGAACATTTGCCCTGTATATCGTCATATTACAGGTCATGGTTATGGCTCTATCTATCCAGGTCCAATGGGTGCTGTATTAACTCCACTATTGGTTGGTTATGAAGAAGCTGGCGATCTTCCTTACGCGTCCACATTGTGCGGCGAATGTTGGGAGCATTGCCCAGTTAAGATTCCATTGCATGAATTGTTATTGAAACATCGTCAAGTGATTGCTGATAAATTACAAATGCGTCCAGCTATCGAACGCAGTATCTTCCACACAGTGGCAGGTGTATTTGCGAACTCCTTCCTGTTCGATATGGGTACCAAAATGGGTGCTATCGGCATGAAATTAATGAGTAACAATGGTCATATGGCAGATTGGACAAAAGTATTACCAGTAGTTGGTGGCTGGGTGAAAGCAAAAGATATGGGCTTGCTCAAAATGAGTAAATTCCGTGATGAATATGCAAAACACGTAGCACAAAAGGGAAAGGAGAAATAAAATGGATCAAGCAAAAAAACAAGCCTTTTTAGGTCGCCTATCTCGTGCGTTAGGCCGTGACTCAATTCCTACATCTGTAACTCCTTTTGATTTTTCAAAAGGACCTCAAGAGACAATGTATTCTGACCTTAGCCATGAGCAAGTAGTACAGATGTTTAAAACAGAAGCAGAACGCTTAGGTACTAAACTTATCGAAGTGGATGCTTCTCAAGTAGGTCAGGCATTAGTGGACGAAATTGTGGCTCGTGGTGGCGGTAGTGTTGTGTACCCTAAATCTGCAGAAGTAGAAACATATGGTTTAGAAGCTGCATTCCAACAATTAGGGGAAGACCAAGCTACATTCTATCAATGGGATGCTACGAAAGGTCGTGAAGCGAACATCAATGTGGCGAAGGATTCTAATATTGGTATTACATTCCCAATCTTGGGGATTGCAGAAACAGCAACAGTAATCCAACCAAGTACAGAAGAATCTGGTCGTTCCTTGGGCTTATTGCCTTTAACGCATATTTCTGTATTGCGTGAAGATACAATTCATCCACGTATGACACAAACGATGGCAGAATTAGCGAAAATCTATCGTAATGATCCAGCTAAGTTCCCTACAAATGTGGTTCATATTTCTGGTCCATCCAATACTGCAGATATCGAGTTAGTTCGTGTCGTTGGTGTACATGGTCCGATTAATGTAACTTTCATCTTAGTTAAATAAGAGATATAGTTCATAAACAATTAGGATATAGGGTAGTTGATAGGTATATCAACTACCCTATATTTTTGGGTTCGAGAGGTTTTTTGTTACCTGTTGGTGACAGCAAGTGTTTCTATACTAAATATGGAGTTATCCGTGTCATAACAGATATCATATTTGACAAAAGACCTTTTTTTCGTATACTTAAAGATAATATATTTACAAGTTTAGTTTTATAGCTATCATAGAATGTAATTGTATGTGGGTTATCTATTATATACTGTGCGTTAGTTATTGCAACATAGTTATAGGAAAGGAATAATGTATGTTATTAGCAGAAGAAAAAGTTGCCACAGCCACAGCGGTAGGCACTGAAAAGGTAGCAGAGCATGTAGAGGAAAGTATTTCCTTTGTTAATCATGTGCAATCCTTATTACTGGAATATTTACCTAGTATTATTTTAGCCATCATCGTGTTGATTATAGGCCGCTATTTAGCTTTATTTGTAAGACGGTTGTCAGTACAATTGATGAGTCGCACTGGTTATGATCAAACGGTGCGCAGCTTTGCGTCTCAAATTATTTACTACACTATTTTGTCCGTAGTCGTGCTGTCAGCTTTGTCCTTAGTGGGATTTCCGACGAATAACTTCTTGGCAGCTTTTGGTGCCTTCGGTATCGCCATTGGTTTAGCGTTGCAAAATAACATGTCCAACTTAGCTTCGGGATTAATTATTTTGGCGTTCAAACCCTTTAAAGCAGGGGATTGGATTTCTGTGAATGGTGTGGAAGGCTCTGTGAAATCTATCCATTTAATTAACACCGCCATTGCGACGAAAGAAAATCGAATTGTCTTCATCCCGAACTCGGCTATTACATCCAATAACTTGATGAACAGCAACTATGAACCAACACGCTATATTACGTTTGTCTTTGGTATTAACTATAATGCGGATCATCATCGGGCCATTGAGATTATCAAAGAAATTCTTGCGAGCACAGGCAAGGTTCATAATATGGATACCTTAGAAATCGGTATCAAAGAATTTGGCGATAGTTCTGTGAACATTGTGGCCTATCCTTTAATTAACGCCAGTGATTTTAGAGAAGTCTATTATGGTGTTATGTCCGATGTGAAAGATCGTTTTGATGCAGAAGGCATCGATATTCCCTATCCTCAACGTGTGGTACATATGGCTAACTAATAGCCTAAGAGAATCCTATTCCGTACCCGCAAGATATAGGTGGGTACGGAATATCCAAGGGCAATGCTATTCCATGCCTATCATGTATAGTGCATATGGTAAATAATACACTAAGACGATGGCATACTTGTTTACGTCGATTCGTACTCAATGAAGAGGAGGCAATCCTATGAATGAAAATATATATGAGTCTATGAAAGCTGCTGTAACAGAATTGGCTACGACAGCAAAACTGCAAGAAGGTAAACTACTGGTAGTAGGATGTTCCACTAGCGAAGTGCGAGGCGGATACATTGGAAAAGATTCCTCCTTAGATGTAGCAGAAGAACTATTTCGAGCGCTCTCTAAGGTGCAAAAAGAGTTTGGCTTCGATGTGGCTATACAATGTTGCGAACATCTCAATCGGGCCTTGGTAATGGAACGCCATGCCGCAAAGGTTAGAGGCTATGAAGAAGTGAATGTAGTGCCTGTACAACATGCAGGCGGCTCCATGGCAACTACAGCCTATGCAACTTGGTCGGATCCTGTGTTAGTGGAGCATGTAAAGGCTGATGCAGGCATCGACATTGGAGATACTTTTATTGGTATGCATCTAAAATATGTGGCAGTGCCTGTGCGACTAAGTATAAAAGAAATTGGAGCAGCTCATGTAACAGCAGCTCGTGTACGTCCTAAATTTGTAGGGGGAGATCGAGCGCAGTATAATGAAGCGTTAAAGTAAGAACTGTGAGGTAATTATGGAATTTTATACCTATGCTTATGTGGTGCAACGAGGAGAGTTTACATCTCTGTTGCAATACATTATGACATCTATTTTATTAGTAGCATTGCTAGTAGTAGGTGTAAAAGTTATGTATAATCGTTTTGATACTAAGTTCCGTGACTTGGGCATTATCATTGTATTGGGGCTTGTATTTTTATTAGGATTGCAAGTTAATGATTACACTCGTGATATTAATAGTGCAGAAGAATCGAGCTATATGGTGCAATTCTTAAATAATTTAAGTGAACGTGCAGATGTACCTAAGGATAAGATTCGCGTTAATACATTGCGCGTGCAAGATCGTATGATCGTCAATATTGAGGAAGCCTATTTTGAGGTGACTTTCACTATGAATAAGGATGGTTATTCTTTGCGACCTGTGGAGATGATTAATAGCAATCCTAAGGTGGTAGATGTGAAGAAGGATGGGCGATAATATGTTAACAGGATATACATTAGTATTTATTAAGCTAGCCCTTGGTATTTTAGCTCTCATTTTGCAAATGAACTTGATGGGTAAGGGAAATTTAGCGCCGAACTCGGCCTTAGATCAGGTACAAAACTATGTACTAGGTGGTATTATTGGTGCTGTTATCTACAGTGAAAGTATTGGTATCTTGCAATTCTTCCTAGTGTTGATTGCTTGGACCATCGTGGTCATGGGCTTGCGTTTTCTTAGCGCTCATGTGCGATGGATTAAAACGCTGATCGATGGACGTCCTAGCATTGTCATTGATCGCGGTAAGATTCGCGTTGGAGAGTGTTTGAAACGAGGCCTTCGTGGTAGTGATTTGCAGTTGAAACTTCGGAGCGCAGGGGTTACCCTTGTGAGTGATGTACGCCGTGCTGTGCTAGAACAAAATGGTCAATTAACGCTGGTCATGAATGGTGATGATATCATTCGCTACCCTGTTATTGTAGATGGCGTAGTAGATCCAGATATTCTAGACCTAGCCGATAAAGACATGGCTTGGTTGGAAGAAGAAGTGCGAGATCAAGGATATTCCATTAGGGATATCTATGTAGGAGAATACTCCAAAGGAGATTTAATCCTGCACCCCTATGAAGGGCATCGAGTATAGTCCCATTGTATGTTAGAATAGAAGGGTGTATACTTGGAGCAGAAAGATATAAGAAGTTAGAGCATTCTTTCATAAACTCAAAAAAGGACGGTGGCAGCCGTCCTTTTTTCTTTCTATTTTCTACTCTTGTAATACTTCAGAATTGCATATGTCAAAAAATAACAATCAATCCTTGTAGAATAGGGACAAGAAAACTAGTACATATAAAGGGATACTTAAGAGATAATTATCAAATTAACTCTGTTATAATAATAGCATCTAATGTGTAGCACAATTTATGATGGATTAGGTATATACCCTTGAATAGGGATAGAAAAACATGTATAATGATAGGGTAATAGCATTGGAATATGACAGTTCTATGGGGCTTGTGCAAGGAGAGCCTGTGAACCATGTCAGGCCTTGATTGGAGCAGCATTAAGCGGTCACTCTCTTGTGCCACGAGGAAACCTATAGGGCTGTCAGATTCGAGTGCTATGGTAAAGCAGCTAGCTTAGCTGCTTTTTTTCATATCTTAAGGGAAAGGAGGGGCTATGAGTTATTTAGCGTTATATAGACGATGGAGACCGAAACAGTTTACAGATGTTGTGGGTCAACATCATGTGTCGGATACATTACAACGAGCTATTCGTGAAGATAAAGTGGCCCATGCCTATTTATTTGCTGGTCCTAGAGGTACGGGCAAAACGAGTATGGCAAAAATATTTGCGCGCGCTATTAACTGTGAACAGGGACCTACAGATACACCTTGTGGTCAGTGTGAATCGTGCCAGCAAATGTTACAAGGACAAGCCTTGGATGTGATCGAAATTGATGCGGCTTCCAATCGAGGTATTGATGAAGTGCGTGCCTTGCGGGAACAGGTGAACTTTTTGCCTGTAGTAGGTCATAAAAAAGTATTTATCATTGATGAAGCACACATGCTCACCAATGAAGCATGGAATGCCTTGTTGAAAACTATCGAGGAACCGCCAAGTCATGTGATGTTCATTTTTGCCACAACAGAATCGGAGAAATTACCGGTTACTATTTTATCTCGTTGTCAGCGTTATACATTCCGCCGTATCACAGCAAAAGATATTACAGCCCATTTATTGCATGTGGCGAAGGAAAGTAATATCTCTCTTGATCCTGCGGCAGCACAAGTGATTGCAGTCCATGCAGATGGTGGTTTACGTGATGCCTTGAGTATTTTGGATCAATGTTCTGGTATGACCTCGGAAATGATTACAGCTCCTCTAGTAGAGACTATGATTGGCTTAGTGAGCAAATCTTGGGTCCTCGATATGGTAGATATATTGAAAGCTGGTAACGGAGCGGCTTTACTGCAAGCTGTAGATGAAGCGCTACAAATGGGTCGTGATGCTCGCCAAATTGTAACGGCCTTAGTAGAACATCTGCGAGCTATGATTGTGGCGAAAGTATTACCTGAGGCAGAAGAGTTATTGGCTTATGATACGCATAAAGAGCGATTATTGGCGCAGGCCAATGCGTTATCTATGGAGGAGATAGGACGCTATATCAATGTATTACAAACGGTGCAAAATAATGCAAAGCAAGTGGATAACCCTAGGGTCATTGTAGAAATGGGATTGCTTTCACTATTACAATTGGGAGGAGGCACTTACCAAACCTTGGAAGGTCGCATGACGACGATGGAACAGTTTGTGAATCGTCAAGAAGATACATTGCTCCAAAAGTTGAATGAGTGGGCGGAACAACGACCTGTAGTTGCCAGCTCTGTAGTAGAACCTGCACCACCTGTGGCGGATACGGATGTATATGATGGTGTCTTGGAGGATATTCCTCATCCAGTAGAGGATGAGGTGTTGTTGCCACCTGTCTCACCAGTGAGAGCTAGAACTGTAAAAGCAACATCCCCGTTACCACCGCCTCGTGTAGCTAAAGTGGCCGATTCTGTTGGTAAAAGCTCCTTGCCACCACCATTACCGAAGAAAGCATCTCCATCGGTAAAGCCTAAAACGGCGATATTTGACACGGCGCAAGAGCTAACTGTAGGACAGGGGATGGTCAGTCCTCATGAATATAGCACGATTTTAGCAAACGTGATAAAATGGTTGAGAGGCAAGAACTATGGATTGCTCAATACGATCTATCAGCAAGGAAACTTGGTGTACTTAGATCAAGAGCAAGCTATCTTGGTGTTTCCTACACCAATTGCAGGGCCTATTCTGGTGCAACCGCAACATGTAGAATGTGGGAAGAAAGCGTTTCAACAAGTGATAGGACGGCCGATTGTGGTGAAAGCTATCGATAAGAAGGACCCTAAATTGCAGGTATACTTAGAGGCAGCAAAATCCTTTGGAGGGGCTTCACAACAAAGCGGACAGTGGCAGGTACAACCAATGGTAACGACTCCTGTGGTGAAAGGTAATAAAGAAGCTGAAGGGATAGGACAACCAATTGTTGTGGCACAAGAAACGACCCCGGTGACAGCTGATGAGGAGATGCCAACTGTATCTGTAGAAACGTCGAGGCCTGATAGTGGAAAACCCACTTATGTAGGGACAAACACCACTTCAAAGGTAGGTGCTGGTAGTGATCCGACCAATGTAGAGGGTATTATTGATGACTTTCTCACAGTCTATGAGAATCCAGAGGAAGTATTAAATCCCTACTATCAGGAAATAGGGAAAGGTATGCTTTCAGAAGAAAGAATAGACGAGATACGGACATTGCCGAAATGGTCTTCAGCCGAGGCCAGTGATGAAGAAAAACAAGAAACTCTACTCTATGATGCTTTACAACACATGGAGGCTAATGGGTATGATATTTATGTGAAAGAAGTAGACGATTTGTCTAAGTAATGAAGGAGGTTCACTATGTTTGGTGGCGGTAATATGCAAGGTATGTTGAAAAAAGTTCAAAAAATGCAAAAGGATATGGAAAAAGCACAAGAAGAAATTAAAAACACCGTGGTAGAAGCATCTATCGGTGGTGGTGCCGTATCTGTAACAATGAATGGAGAACAAGAAGTATTGTCCATTAAAATTGCTCCTGCTGCAGTAGATCCAGAAGATGTGGAAGCATTAGAAGATTTAATCTTAGCAGCTGTGAATGAAGCGAACCGTAAAGCAAAAGAAGTGGCAGAGAAAAAATTAGGGGCTGTCACAGGAAACTTGAAACTTCCTGGAATGCCAGGTATGTTCTAATATGACAAATCCTTTAGAACGATTAGTAGAAGAGTTGCGTCGCCTACCAGGGGTGGGGGCTAAATCGGCTAGACGATTAGCATACCATCTCATTGAGGCAGATGCAGAAGATGTACAACGCTTGGTAGAAACCATCCTTGCAGCGAAAGAAGCCACACATAGATGTTCCCAATGCTTTAATTTGTCTGCTCAAGATCCTTGTGAGTTTTGTGCAAGCTCTAAACGGGACAGATCGATGATTTGTGTGGTGGAAACATCCCGTGATGTCATCGCCATCGAACGCAGTGGTGACTATAAAGGACTATACCATGTGTTGGAAGGGGCTTTGTCCCCTATTGATGGGGTAGGCGTAGAAGATATCCGCTTGAAAGAGCTTATGTTGCGCCTTCAAGATAATACAGTGCAAGAGGTTATCATCGCCACAGATCCTGATGTAGAAGGGGAAGCAACGGCGCTATATATTGCTCGATTATTGCAACCTACGGGAATTAAGGTCACTCGTATTGCCCGTGGTATTCCCGTAGGCGGGGATATTGAATACGCTGATGAGGTGACCTTGAGCGGTGCTGTATTACATCGTCAGGAAATGAGGTAATGATGGATTACGTATTACAAGCTGTAGTAGCTATTGTTGTAGCTTGGATGATTATTAAGGTAGCATGGTTTACCATCAAACGGGTAGCAACCAATGTCTTTTTAGGTATGATTACCTATGCAGTGATTACAGAAGTATTCCATATTCCCTTGGATATGAATATTATGTTGTGGGCACTAACAGCCGTGTTAGGGCCTATACCAGTGCTAGGATTAGCGTACTTTCATTGGTAAAATAAGGAGCAACTATGCAATCAAATACTGTGGTACTTAATGACATTCAACAACAAGTTGTACAGGAATTAGATAGAAATATTGTATTGCTAGCTTCTGCAGGAACGGGAAAAACAAATACATTGTCCTATCGGGTGGCACATATCTTGGAAACGGGACGTGCCACTGGGGATCAAATTTTGTGTTTAACATTTACGAATAAAGCGTGTCGTGAAATGAAAGAACGCATGATTGCGATTGTAGGACAAGAGGCACAAGCTGTGAAAGTATCTACGTTTCACAGCTTTTGTTATACCATTTTGCAAGAAGAAGCAAAATTACAAGAAGATTTGTTTAAAGAATTTCTCATCTTTGACGAAGAAGATGTAGAGGAATTATTGAGTGAATGTTTGCCAAATATTGTGAAAGCCTATAGTGAAGAGCATGGTTTTATGGCACTTAAAATACATGCCAAAACGATTCGTGAGGTTATCAGCGAAGTGAAAGAGCATCGATCGAAGTATCAATATTATTCTGCTAATATACAAGAGGATTACGCACGGACAATCAAGCGTATGCAACGGGAACAGTCCGTTTGGTATAGCATCATGTCAGAAGATACTGCCGAATTTTTAGAAGAAAAAGGGCTACAAGTATTGATGGAATACGAATGGCGATTACGTTCGTTGAATGGGCTAGATTTTGCAGATTTAATTACGAGGGTACACCAAATCTTTCAGCGCCCTGAGGTAGCTAATCGTTGGCGTCAGCGCTATTCCTATATTGCAGTAGATGAAATGCAAGACACTAGCGAGTTAGAATATGAAGTGATGAACACCATGTGGAAGGGTAACCATATCTTGCTCTGTGGGGATTACTTTCAAACTATTTATGAATGGCGTGGTTCTAATCCGATTACATTAATCGATCGGTATCGCAGAGAGTATAACCCCATAGAATTAGTGTTTGATACAAACTATCGGTCTAATCAGATGCTGTTTAAGGGAGCTTTTTCCATGTTGAAAGATATGTTCCCTCAGCGGGTGCGAGAGTTGTATCAAAAAGAACCGAAAGCGATAGCCACACAGCAAGGTGAGCCTATTTCGATATATGCTGCTGCAGATGCTCAGGATGAGGCTAGGTATATATTTCAATCTATTCAACAGCTGAGAACTGGCGAAGAGATGCCCCCTGTAGGAATTTTGGTGCGCACCAATAAACAAGCCGTACGATTAAGTGAACAATTTAAACGATGTAATCGACAATTGCCAGAAAAGATGCAACTAAAATTTATTTTGGCAGATGAATTAAAATTTTTCCGACGGTTAGAAATTAAGGATGTATTGGCATTTTTTAAATGCTTAGTGAACCCTTGGGATTTGATGAGTACAAAACGGATCATTCGAACTTTTGTCAAAGGAGTTGGTGATAAGCGCATAGAGGAATTAGAAAGCACAGCAGTGAGAAAAACTGGGTTGCGGATCACCGATTTTATGAGCACAAATATCTTTACACGAGAGCCTTATGAGCAATTAGAAAAAGGGCTAGTGACTAAAGATATCATTGTATTTGATGTGGAAACGACAGGTGTAAATATACTGGAAGATCGCATTGTGCAGATGGCAGCTATCCGCATCGATGAAGAAGGCAATACCATTGATACCTTCGAACGATTTATCAATCCCGGCGTGCCTGTAGGGGATTCAGAATTAGTCCATGGCTTTAGTGATGCGCACTTACAAAAGGTTGGTGGTGATGCACGAACTGTACTGGAAGCATTCAGACAGTTTGCTGATGGGTCCATGATTGTCGGTCATAATGTGCAGTACGATATGAGCATATTAGAGCAAGAGTGTAGCCGACATGGTGTAGCTATGCCAAGGGTACAAGCCATCTATGATACCTTAGATATATACCGTCGGTTCTATCCAAATTTGCCGAACCATAAACTAGAATTTTTAAGTGGATACTTTCCCATTGATCATCAGTCTACTCATAATGCCATGGACGATATTATAGCGACGGGTAAATTATTGGTGTATGCAATGAAAGAAAATATCCTTCCTACGAAAGCACAGCGTATGGCATTTATAAATAAATATAGAGATACATTTGCCAATATTGCTGCCTCTATGGATACTTTACGAAGTAAGTGGACTACGAGTAAACCTACAGAAATTCTTGCCTATATTATGAATGATATGGGCCTAGTGGAACACTATCAGAAGAAAGTAAAAGAAGATCCCACTGGGGAACGTAGATTAACTAGTATTCGCGAACTATACCGCATCATGAAAGAGTTAGAAGCGGAACATCCACACTATGTAGGCCGTGATGGTGTGAAAGAGATATTAGAAATGTCTGCTCTTCACTCGGGAGAGGGCATGTTCCGACGAAAAGGAGACAGTCGTATCCCCATCATTACGGTCCATCAAGCCAAAGGCAGTGAATTTGAGAATGTCTTTATTGCTAGTGCACATGATGGGGGACTTCCGTTCTACTTTGCCGTTAAAGATGGTAAATTAGAAGAAGAAAAACGTATTTTCTATGTGGCGTTAACCCGTGCTAAGAAACACTTGACCATTACCTATGCAAAGGTTAATGCAAATGGGTATTGGCAACAACCAAGTCGATTCTTATCGTCCATTCCAGAAGAATTTATAAAGCGGTTGGGCTCATCATAAAGATATGGGAATTTGTAGGGAATAACTACCCCAATGTTTTCAATCTATGCTATAATAAAGTGTAAATAGTGTACGTTAGGCGCCTATTTACGAAGGTAATACTAATAATGGAAGAACTTTCAGAGCGATGACTTAATGTAGTCATTACGATAGAAAGTTCTATGATGTAATGGAGGCAATTCATATGGGAACCAATGTAGCAACAAGTATGGTAATTGGCACACAATGGGGCGATGAAGGTAAAGGTAAAATCGTTGATTATTTATCTGAACGCGCTGATGTGGTAGTACGTAGCCAAGGTGGTAATAATGCAGGTCATACAGTAGTCGTAGATGGTAAATCTTTCGCATTGCGTTTATTGCCTAGCGGTATTCTTTACGATGATAAAATGAATATCATTGGTACTGGTGTCGTTGTGGACCCTAAGGTATTGTTGGAAGAAATTGCAAACCTTGAAAAAGAAGGTAAAAGTGCAAAATCCTTATATATTTCTGACCGTGCTCACGTGATTTTACCGTATCATAATCGTTTAGATGAAGCGGAAGAATCTGTGAAAGGCGATGCTAAAATCGGTACTACAAAAAATGGTATCGGTCCATGCTATGCAGATAAAGTAAATCGTATTGGCATTCGCATTTGCGATTTAATGGATCCAGTTGTATTTGAGAAGAAACTTAAATTCAACGTAGAATTGAAAAATAAAATGTTAACAGCCGTATATGGTTTTGAGCCAGTTAACTTTGAAGAAATTTTAAAAGATTACTTAGGCTATGCAGAACAATTACGTCCATTTGTAAAAGATACAAACTTTGCCGTGATTGATGCTATCAAATCTGGTAAAAAAGTATTGTTTGAAGGGGCCCAAGCAACGATGCTTGACCTTGATCATGGTACATATCCATTCGTAACTAGCTCTCATCCAGTAGCAGGCGGTGCGTCTGTGGGCGCTGGTGTAGGCCCTAACTACTTAAAAAATATCTTTGGTGTAGTAAAAGCATACTCTACTCGTGTTGGTGAAGGGCCATTCCCATCTGAACTATTAGATGAAACTGGTGAATACCTTCGTAAAACAGGCCATGAGTTCGGTACTGTTACAGGTCGTTCCCGTCGTTGTGGTTGGTTGGACTTGTCCGTAGTATCCTATGGCGCAGCATTGAACAGCTTAGATTACTTGGCGATTACTCGTTTAGATATCCTAGATGGTTTAGATGAAGTTAAAATCTGCGTAGGTTATACTCGCAATGGTGAGCCTGTACAAGGATTCCCTGCTAGCTTAGATGTATTAGCAGAATGTGAACCAGTATACGAAACATTCCCAGGTTGGAAAACAGATATTTCCGGTATCCGCAAGTATGAAGAATTACCAGAAGCAGCACGTCGTTATGTCGAACGCATTGCAGAAGTAACTGGCGTACAAGTAGGTATCGTTTCTGTAGGTCCTGGTCGTGATCAAACCATTGACTTAGTGAATGTATTTGCGTAATCGCAATGAACCATGTAGAGACCCGTTTTGGGTCTCTATTTTATTTATGGCAGATTGATGTGTATTTGAAAGTAAGGAGATCGCACTATGAAACGATTGTCCGTAGCACTCTCTCAGGATGTGACAGAACTGTTGAAAGAATACATAACATATCCTATGGTGGATGTGGAGACGGCAGACTTTACGGAGGTGTCTGCCATCGTGGTCAGTGATGCTCATGTGAAAGATATGGTTCACCATCCACAGGTACAAGCCTTTTCCATTCCGCTTTTTGTGATTACAAAAGATGGAGATCGCCTCATTAAAGCTAGTGATGATTTGCCGAACATGAAAATATATACAGCGCATAGACTCGATGAATCCATACTAGCAGAGGATGTTGAGACTGCGGCCATACGCTATGAATGTGCTGTGTTGCCACCGTTTTTTAGGGCTTTGCTTATGTATTCTACGAATGGTAATCTTCAATTTGATTGTCCCGGACATCAAGGGGGTGACTTCTTTAAAAGACATCCCGCAGGGCATGCTTTTTATGATTTCTATGGCCCTAATATATTTACCAGTGATTTATGCAATGCAGATGTGAAATTAGGAGACTTACTCATTCATGAAGGACCTGCTTGTGATGCACAACAGCATGCAGCGGATGTATTCAATGCGGATAAAACCTATTTTGTATTGAATGGCACCTCTTCCGCCAATAAAATGGTTCTCAATGCCTTGTTAGCACCAGGAGATGTGGTGCTCTATGATAGAAATAACCATAAGTCTATTTCTCATGGTGCTTTAGTGCAAGCGGGGGCGACACCAGTGTACTTGGAAACCGCACGAAATCCATTTGGGTCCATCGGCGGGATTCTAGATCATTGCTTTGAAGAAAGCTATATCCGTCAGTTAGTGGCGCAAAGAGATCCAGAGAAAGCAAAGGAAGAACGGCCTATTCGGTTGGCAGTGATTCAGCTAGGTACCTATGATGGTACTATGTATAATGCACGACAAGTGGTAGATCGGATTGGACATCTTTGTGATTATATTTTGTTTGATTCTGCTTGGGTAGGATACGAACAGTTTATTCCTATGATGAAAGATTGCAGTCCTTTATTATTAGAATTAGGACCAAATGATCCGGGTATTCTCGTGACGCAATCAGTACATAAGCAACAAGCGGGCTTTTCTCAAGCCTCTCAGGTGCATAAAAAAGACAGACACATCAAAGGACAAGCGCGGTATGTAAACCATAAACGGATGAACAATGCCTTTATGATGCATGCCTCTACATCTCCCTTTTATCCCTTGTTTGCATCCTTAGATGTGAATGCGAAAATGCATGAAGGATTAGGTGGTCAATATTTGTGGAAAGAGTGTGTAAAAGTGGCTATCGAAGCTCGTAAATCAGTGCTAACACGATGTCAGTATATACGACCACTAGTGCCACCTATGGTGCATGGTCAACGTTGGGAAGACGGTAATACGGAACGCATGGCAGAGGACCTATCCTACTTCCGTTTTGAACCGAATGGAAAATGGCACTCCTTCCAAGGCTATGGAGAGAACCAATACTTCATTGACCCTTGTAAGTTTCAACTGATTACACCTGGTGTTGATGTAGAAACAGGAGACTATGAATCTTTTGGTATACCGGCTACGATTTTGGCGCATTACTTGCGAGATCGCCATATCATCCCAGAGAAATGCGATTTAAATACCATATTATTCTTGATGACACCAGCGGAAACGAAGGAAAAGATGGATCAATTGGTATCTCATTTAGTGGAGTTTGAAAGGCTTATCGATAGAGATGCTGCGTTGGAAGAAGTATTGCCCTATGTGAGTCATCGATATGGGGAGGCCTATGACGGATATACAATTCGTCAACTTTGCCAAGAAATGCATGATTTCTATAAAGATCGCAATGTGAGTGATTTGCAACGGAAATTATTTTTACAAGACTATTTCCCTGACTATGTAAAATCACCGCAAGAAGCGAACTTTGATTTCGTTCGAGGTCATGGCGAGTTATTGCCTGTGTCTGAGGCAGTGGGGCGTATGGCGTTAGAAGGAGCCTTGCCATATCCACCAGGAGTGCTCTGTGTACAGCCAGGTGAGCGCTGGTCAGAGACAGCACGAGACTATTTCTTAGCCTTAGAAGAAGGGATTAATCGATTGCCTGGCTTTGCGCCTGAGATTCAAGGGGTGTACTTGCAAGAGCAAGAGGATGGCACTAAAAAAGCCTTTGCCTATGTGTTACAAGAGTCCTATGAATCGCGATAGCATAGAGGATTTTATATATAAATTTGTACTCACAATGCATAGAAATGGTGTATCGTACTTGTATGATACACCGTTTTTATATATACTTGTATATGAATGCATAAAACTATTTCATAGCGTGTAGACCGTACAGAATGCCTATAGGCTATAAAGTAGTTACAGATACAAATATTCTTACATAGGTATAGGAAACTTGAGCGAAAAGCTCACTAGATTAAATAGGAGTGTATATGTTAATACAAGATAAACATGCAGTAGAGCAACGGTTGTTAATTCAATCGGCTATACTCATGTCATTTGTGGCCATTGGTGGCACTATGATGGGGGTCTTTAGCGGATCCAGTGCCATCTTATTAGATGGAGTAGTGTCTTTTATTGCCGTGATTATTAAGGTGATGATGATCATTACATCCAGATTAGTATCAAATGAAACAAGCAAACGCTTTCAGTTTGGCTATTGGCAGTTTGAACCCTTAGTGTTGATTGCAGAAGGTAGTTTTACCTTGCTGATCGTCAGTTATGCCTTTTTATCGGGACTGACGGATTTATTGGGTGGCGGTCGTGCTGTTCATGTGGGACCTGCTATCATCTATGCTACGATTTTTACCATTGCTGATACGTGCTATTATTTCTATGTGCACCAAATCAATAAAAAATTGCAATCTAATTTGGTAAAATTCGATAATATTAGCTGGTCCATCGATGCTATGTTAGAAGCTGGGATTTTAGTTAGCTTTTTAGTGGCTTTTGGGTTAGAACATTTTGGCTATGCAGAATGGGCGGTCTACGTGGATCCTATTGTGCTTATTATTTTATCGTTACAAATGATGCCGTCTGCTTTAAAAATTATCATTCCATCGGTAAAACAAATTATGGGTGTGGCACCTTTGAAACTGCATAATCGAATCCAATTTATTATGGATTCTTTCATGGAAAAGTATAAATTTAAAGATTATGTCACTAGTGTACAAGCCTATGGGAATGTAAAAATGATTGAAATCGATATTTTAATTCCTAAGAATTTCCCAAAACAAACCATTGTGGAATTAGATGAAATTCGCAATGAAATTGACCTTGCCATTGGTGGTGACCCTGCAGAGAAATGGGTGACGATCACATTTACAGCTACGAAAAAGTGGATGGCAAAAGATTATTTATTAGATGAAGAAGATGAAGATTAATAATTATCTTCCGATGAGGAGACAACAGTGGATTATGTATTGACCATCATGGAGACCTATGGGTATGTAGCCATGTTTATTTGCATGGTGCTAGAAAATGCGAACATTCCGATTCCTAGTGAAATTATTTTAGGGTTCGCAGGGTATTTAGTATTTCAAGGCGTATTTGATTTGAATACGGCTATTATTGTAGGTGTTGTAGCGGGTATTGTGGGTTCTGTATTATCCTATTGGCTGGGGGAATATGGTGGCAGACCTGTATTGATGAAATATGGGAAATATATCTTATTTAGTGAAGATAAATTTAGTTCTGCAGAAAAATTGTTCAATCGCTATGGTGGTGCCGCTGTGTTTATTGGCCGTTTATTACCAGGGGTGCGTACATTTATTTCCTTCCCTGCAGGAGTGGCTAAATATCCGATGACCCCCTTTGTGATTTGGACTACTTTGGGCACAATCCCTTGGACTATCTTGCTAGTTTGGCTAGGTATGAAATTAGGAGAACATTGGAAAGACTTAATTGAGTATAATCATGAACTATTAATTGCTATGATTGTAGTCTTTGTAATAGTAGCTGTAGTATATGGTTTGAAATATTGGAAACGTCGTAAACAATAGGGAGATGCTTATGAAATTACATCGTGTAACCTATGTAGTATTTCTCTTTTTCTTAGGAGTTTATGTACTAGGGAACCATCTATTACCAGTGTCGGATCCAGTAGAGTCGAATTACGCTTTAACCGCAAAAGAGATGGTCCTTTCCGGAGATTGGTTGTCCCCACAAATTTATGGGCACTATTGGTTTGATAAACCAATTATGATTTATTGGTTATTGAGTTTGTCCTATTCTGTATTCGGCATGACAGATTTTGCAGCTCGTTTTCCATCAGGTCTTTTTGGGGCTTTATCAGTAGCCTTGGTTTACCAAGGAGTGCGCACCCTAACAGGGCAACGATTAAGCGCTTTGTTATCAGCATTCATATTAGGCACATCTCTCATTGTGTGGACCATTGCCCATGGTATCATCACAGATATGGTGTTGTTATTTGCTACGGTAGGTACTTTTTATTACGCCTATCGTGGGCTACTAGTTAAGAATCCATGGTATATGGCAGTAGCCTATGGCTTTGCGGGTATTGCAGTATTGACGAAAGGCCCCGTAGGGCTGGTATTACCGGGATTATTGTTTCTGATTTATGCAGGGGTTAAACGATCTTGGTCTATGGTGAAAGCTTTATTTCCATGGCAAGGTCTCCTCGTATTCTTAGCTATAGTCTTGCCTTGGTATGGATATATGTACCATACTCATGGTATGGAATTTATCAATGGGTTTTTAGGACTTCATAATGTAACGAGAGCAACCCAATCTGAACATCCTGAGGTAAACCATTGGTGGTATTATCTACCTATTTTCCTAGGGGGCTCTCTCCCTTGGACGGGGGCTATTCTATATGGTATGTATCGGGGTTGGAAAACAAGAACTGATGCCTATCTATTTACCATGATTATGGGATGGGGAACGATTGTATTTTATACAGCTATGGCGACAAAATATCCGACTTATGCCTTTATTTCGGTGATTCCTTTCAGCTTGTTAGGAGCTTTTGGGATTATTTCTTTGAAAGATGCCAGTCACCGTGCTTGGTGGTGGGTATTAGGACCAACTTTAATGTTATGGTGGGCTCTTGGGATTGGAACATTCTTTGCACCTTGGGGCTTTTGGTGGATTCTTCGAGCTGTTGTAGTAGGTCTTACCTTATTTCTAGGTGGATGTTATTGGTATCGGAAACGATTGATGATGCCTTTCACAGTGGGGATGGGTACCTTGGTAGTACTAGGTATTGTGCTTATGGAAGGGGTGGTACCATTCTTGGGCTTGCGTTCTTCTGTGACCTATCATGAACAGATACGCAGCTTTCATGGACCTGTGTATTATTATGGGGAATATGCGGCGTCAGTGCCGTATTATTTAGATGTGACACCCGTGCGAGTAGAGCCTAGTCCAGAACGATTGGCGAAGTATAATGTACAGCGCAGTGCGAAGTGGAACGGTAAGAATGTGATGCCTCAAATTGAGGAACAAGAGTTATTTAAACGCTTGCAATCTGGGGAACGGATGCTCATAATTACCAATAAAAATTATGGTAAAGAATTAGAGGAATCTTCAGTAGGTCAATATTTAGAACGTGATGAAAGTAGTTCTAAGGTAGTACTATTGCATTCCAAATAGTGAGGTATCTATGTCAGTAGAACGATTGATGCGACAATTAAAAGGATTTTCCAGTCCCTATGTGTATAATCCTTGGAATGATTTTGATGAACGCTATGATACTAATCAGAGAGCGAGCTCCATTCGGAGAAAACAGTTACAAGCCTATTTGGAGCAGCGATTAGATCGCGCCAAAATTCTTATCATTGCAGAAGCGGTGGGCTATCAAGGAGGACGATTTACAGGGATTGCCATGACCTGTGAAAGAATGCTCTTAGGGCATCACCCTACAGTAACCCCATCTATGGTGTTTACTGAATTGGAGCCGAAACGAACTAGTAATCCAAAGAGCGAGTATATTATAAAACCGACACAAAAAGAAAAGGGCTTTAATGAGCCTACTGATTCTGTGGTGTGGAATGCTATGTTAGAAGCTAATATAGATCCTTATGAAGTGGTGTTGTGGAACATTTTTCCATTTCATCCCTTTAAAGGAATAGATGGCTTGACGAACCGGACTCCTACAAAGCAAGAATTAGACTTAGGGTGGACCTATACGGAACAGCTCTTAGATTTGTTCCCTAGGGCACAGATCCTTGGAGTGGGTCAAAAAGCGAGTCTTACACTCAGTGACTATGGTATAGATGTACAAGCAACCTTGCGCCATCCGGCCAATGGAGGAGCGGGGTTGTATAAAGAACAGTTTAGGGAATTTCTTGAGGAAAAGCTGAAAGCTTAATAGGTAATGCAAAAAAGTGAAAAGCCGCAGCGCTTCTGAAAACTGCCCTACGCGAAAGTTTTCAGTAAGCACTACGGCTTTTCTTGCGGTGGATTAAAAAATAGAGGAAGGTTGATATGGCTCAACTTTCCTCTATTTTATTTGGAGCTTATTTTGTTGTAGCTCCCTTTATGGAAATTTAGGGGAAGCTTAGTTATAGGTTCTTTTGTATTGGCAGTGTGTGCAATACTTGGATAACTCTTTGTAATTCTTCTTCTGTGTGTGCAGCGGTGACGGTTAAGCGCAATCGTCCAGTGTTGACAGGGACTGTGGGAGGGCGAATGCCACTGAGGATAATGCCTTCTCGTTCACATAGGCGACTGGCTTCTACTGTATCTTCGTTAGAGCCGATGATGATAGGAAATATCGGTGTATCATCGCTGCTAGGGATTCCTAGTGATTGCAAGGCGTTGTGCATATATTCTGTATTGCTTCGCAGTTTTTGATATACACTAGGGTTCTCTGCTAATACTTCTAGGGCGCCAATGCTAGCCCCAATGTCAGCAGGGGACAAAGCGGTGGCAAAGATGAAGGGACGACTGTGGTTAATGATATAGTCGATGATGGTTTGGCTACCGCAGACGTATCCTCCGATGGACCCTAAGGCTTTACTCATAGTGCCAGTGATGATGATACGTGGGTTTTCACAATGAAAGTGATGCGCTGTGCCACGGCCTTCACCAATGACGCCAGTAGCATGAGCATCGTCTACTATAAGTAGGGCATCGTACCGTTCTGCAAGTTCCAATAGTTCAGGTAAGGGAGCTATATCCCCATCCATGCTGAACACTCCATCAGTGATGATAAAACGCATACCATAGTGCTTAGATTGGCTTAATGAGGATTCTAGACCTGCCAGATCCTTGTGAGGGTAGACTTGTACTTTAGCGCCACTGAGACGACATCCGTCGATGAGGCTAGCGTGATTCAATTCATCACTAAAAATAATATCTCCTTTATGAACTAGGGCAGAGATTGTTCCTAGATTTGCCATAAACCCAGCTGTGAAAGTGAGTGCCTTTTCACAGTCTTTCCACTGTGCAAGACGGGTTTCTAGTTCTTGAAATAAAGGAAAAGAGCCAGAGGTAAGACGAGCGCCACCAGAGCCAGTACCATATTGTTGGATGGCCTGTAAGGCTCGATCTTTCACGTGGGGATGATGGGTTAAGCCTAGGTAATTATTTGATGCCATCATTAGATAGGTGGAACCTTCATACATAACATGAGTAGCATCGATAGGAGTATAGGTGCGAGGAGAACGAAATTGTGATTCCTCTTGGCGCTTGACTAAGGCTTCGGAGTATCGATTAAACATGGTGAATCCCTTTCGTTGTGACCCACGTAGGAGTGGATGTAAAATACTGTATTACTTCTTCTATCGGTGCATCGTCAGTGATAAAGAAGGCACGACCACCGATAGGACTACCATAGACTTTCATAGGGCTTAACCGATGGTAGGTAGTGCCATAGGACACATAGCCTGTCGTATACTCTGGATCATCGGACCAACACAGTTCACCTAGTACGTAAGGGGATGCGAGGACCTTGCTTGCTAGGATGAGAGCCTCCCTAGAATGGATGGAAGAACAACCATAATATTGCAAATGGTGGTGTATGTCTGTATCTGATTCGGCATCCATACGGGACACGCGTACTGTTTGGGGGTATACCTCACCAGTAGTAGCATTGACGAGCCAAGCTCCGCTTACAGTTTCTGTATTTTCTCTGAGTGTTGAAAAAGCAGTTAGAATCGCCTGTTCGTGAATCTGCGCTTGTTGCAATAGTTGGGTAGCTACCTGATGAGATTCCTCGATTGTTTCTGATTCTGTAGTAGCCACCGTGAGAGCAGGGACTTTCATGATGGATTCGTCAGGAATCTCATCAATTTGTAAATTGATAAAATCTGGACGACCTTTGCTGTGCTGCAAAGCTCGTTGTAAAAATTCTTCTGAAATGCGTGATAAGGACTCTAGAGAAACGAGACGTTCAGCTCCAGAAATATGAGAACCGCCTTGTTCATGAGGGCCACCCTTAGCAGCGCGCATGCGAATGCTGTAGACCATAAGAGACTAACCTTGTTTTACTTTCAAAGTCGTAGCCAAACGAGGTAGTCGGTGTAAGATGCTGTAGAAGATTGGGCTCACGATGACTGTGAAAATCATGCCAGGGACTGCCATGACAAGCATAGGAATGACCATTTTGCCAAAGGACAAACCAATGGTGATACGGGCGATAGCAGACGCAATAGGACCAGAGATAAGAATGGACCACATGCGGTTTTTACCAATCCATAAGATGAGCCCTACGATGAGGCGGAATTGCATGGCAATGGCAACGTTTAATAAGTTTTGCGTGCCCAATACAAGACCAATCAAGCTAGAAAGACAACCGCAGATGATGTATTTGCGGAACCCAAAGGCAGCGCAAATGGCTACTGCCAAGGGAGCAGATAATTGGAACTCTACACCGGGAATTAAGTTGGGAATCTTGATACCTCCCAAAATTGTCATCATCGCCGTTAAGATACCGATCTCTGCAATTGTGTGAATACTTACATTTTTCATTTTGTGACCTCCTATTGTAAACTTTCAAAAACCTTACTTCGTTTACATTATAAAGCGCAATTGCAGTTAGTGCAATATTCAATTGCAAATTTTTGTGACACATCACGAGGGACCTCAGTTGCTTAGGTTGGATTTTCTATAGTATAATAAAGATAATTATTTTGATCGGCTTATGAACCTTATGGGTTCCCAAATGTTTCACAGTAGAAGTATGTATAGAGGGTATATGCTTTGCTGTGTAGAAGAATGTGACATAGATAGTGAGAAAGGTTTCTCACAGTGTTTTACTGTATGAATACGAACAGAAATAGATACTTATTTGTGCTTACATGCCGATACATGCTCAACCATCAGCGGATGGAATTAGATAGTCTTGGACTATGGTAGTATGTATAGACAGTACGACTATAGTCCCGTAGGAGGAAATTTTGAATACACAAGAAGAAAGAACAACGGTAGCTGCACCAACAGGTGAAGCTACGCAACAACGACCACGTCCGACAACACGTACACGTCGCACAACGGGTCAAAATCGTCGTGCTACTGTGAAAGCGGATGGGGAACGTACCAGTCGTCCGCGTCCACAAGGCGATAATGGCGAGCGCCGTCAATCTAATCGTGGTCCGCGTAAACCACAACGTGCCAATACAACTGTGGAAAAACATGAACAAATAAATCGTTCCCATGCGCGAAAAGATAAATTGCAAATCATTCCATTAGGTGGCCTAGGTGAGATCGGTAAAAACATGACCATTTTCCAATATGGCGATGATATTGTCGTGTTAGATGCGGGATTAGCATTCCCAGAAAATGACATGTTAGGGGTAGATATTGTAATCCCTGATATGAGTTATTTAATCGAGCATAAAGATAAAGTACGTGCTGTGGTGATTACTCATGGTCATGAAGACCACATTGGATCCTTGGCGTATTTATTAAAAGAAGTGAACGTACCTGTGTATGCTACGAACTTAGTATGTGGCTTGATTGAAGGTAAATTAAAAGAACATCATGTAAAAGCTAAAAAATTACAAGTTGTAAAAGCTGGTGATGAGTTTAAAATTGGCTGCTTCAAAGTGGGCTTTATTCAAACAAATCACTCTATTCCAGATGCATGCGCCATCTTCTTAGAAACTCCAGTAGGTACTGTGGTACATACGGGGGACTTCAAAGTGGATCAAACTCCTGTAGATGGGAAATTGATGGACGTTCACAAGTTTGCAGAACTTGGTAACAAAGGCGTATTGGCGCTTATGTCCGACTCCACTAATGTGGAAAAGCCAGGGTTTACTCCATCTGAAAGTTCTGTAGGACCAGCGATTATGCGTGCTGTCGCAGAAGCTACCGGTCGTGTTATTTTAGCTACTTTTGCATCTAATGTGTCCCGATTGCAACAAGCTATTGATGCAGCGGTAGCCACAAAACGCAAAGTAGTGGTATTAGGTCGTTCCATGGTAAATGTTACAGAAATCGCTCAAGAGCGTGGTTACTTAACAGTGCCAGAAGGAACTATCATCGGTGATGATGAAATGAATCGCTATCGTGCTGATGAAATTATGATCTTAACAACGGGGTCTCAAGGGGAACCAATGGCAGGTCTATCTCGTATGTCTACAAACAATCACCGTACCGTAGAGATTACACCAAATGATACTGTTATCATCTCCGCTACACCAATTCCAGGTAACGAAGCGGCCGTAGGACGTACTATCGATAACTTATTGCGCCAAGGTGCTCATGTAGTATACGGCAAGGATCGTGGTATTCACGTATCTGGTCATGGTAGTCAAGAAGATTTAAAAACTATGTTGAATTTGGTGAGACCTAAATTCTTTATCCCAGTTCATGGTGAATACCGCATGTTGAAAAAACATGGTGAACTGGCTGTGTCCATGGGGATTGTAAAACCTAGCAATGTCTTGGTAGGTGATAATGGACAAATTTTTGAGTTTACTACTCGTACAGGTCGTTTAGCAGGTCGTGTGCCAGCTGGTAAAGTCTTTGTGGATGGATTAGGTGTAGGCGATGTAGGTAACATCGTTATCCGTGATCGTCAGCAATTAGCGCAAGAAGGTATGGTTGTGGTTGTTATGGCAATGGACCGTGCTTCTGGTACGATTGTAGCGGGACCAGATATGTTATCTCGTGGCTTTGTGTATGTTCGTGATGCAGAAGAATTATTAAGTGAAGCACAACGTCGTGTAGATGCAGCAGTAGAGAAATGTGAAATGGATCATATCAAAGATTGGACAACGATCAAAACTGTGGTGCGTGACACATTAGGAAAATTCTTCTATGAAAAAACACGTCGTCGCCCAATGATTCTACCAATCATTCAAGACGTATAGAGAATATGATATAATAGGCATATGACGAAAGTCATATGTCTATTTATTGTATTGGCATAGAACTATGTTGAACCTTTGGGGAGAGACATAGTATGGGGTTAGTATATGAATCAAACAAGTACAAAGTCCGTCGTAGAGTCTGGTATCTTAACGGCATTGATGATTGTCTTTGCCATGATAGGTCTCAGTGTACCTATGCTTGGATTTTTTGGATCTATTTTTGTGCCTATGACGATTGCCATTGTAGGTGTACGTCATGGTTTTCGCTGGAGCCTATTATCTGTTGTATCAGCGATTATAGCCATTGCCTTTTTATTAGGACCTTTGACGGCCATAGTAGAAGGGGGAGTCTTTGGTGTGATTGGTATTTTAATCGGTTATGGATTAAGCAAGCACTGGTCGATTTCTAAATTGTTGATGATTCCTGCTGTGGTATTAATGCTAGCAGTAGTAGTTCAGTTTTGGGCATCCGCTTTGGTGATGCAGGTAAGTCCTACAGAGATGTGGTCATCTTTGGAAGAACAAATTACAGTATCCATGCAAGATATGTATGTGCAGCAGGGGCTTTCAGAGGAACAAGTGACAACGGCGATGATCGCCTTACAAGATCAAATTGAAATCATGAAAAAAGTATTGATTGCAGGTTTATTTTGCTCTGGTGTGGCTATTTCTTATATTATCAATCGTCTTACGTATATTGTGCTCAGTCGTATCGGTACTTACCATATTCCTGAAATGCCTACTATTAAAGGTTGGCGTGTACCAGATTGGGCATTACATATCTTTTTAGTGGGTGTTATTTCTTATTTTGTGAAACAATATATTCCGCTCCTTGAATATGTAGGCTATAATTTGATGTACTTAGGTGGTATAATGCTATTTATACGAGGTATATCTTGTGCTTGGCGTATTAGTAAAAGTTATCATCCACCGAAGTTTGTACCGTGGATTGTACTAGGTTTATTTATTATGATGTCACAGTCCGCCGCTATATTAGGAGCTCTAGATGTGTTCTTGCACCTAGAGGAACGATGGGGCAGACGAAGTGAGTGAAATTAGAGGAGGTAGTATGGATATACAAACTGAATACAGTTCTATTGAAATTACTGCTGCCGTTCTCATTCTTATCTTATTAGGTATTATTTTCTATTTGAATTGGCAACTAGCCATGTTGGCTTGTATAGTGGTAATCGCTGCGTATTTGTACGTGGGACGTACCATTCGAAGAGGACGACATTTTAGAAAAGCTCAATTTGACTGTATGGCGAAAGGAATTACGCAGGCCTCTACCTTTGCGCTACAAAACTTGCCAGTAGGTATTGTTATCATCGATGAACATAATGTTATCTGCTGGAGTAATAGCGTATTTAGAGATTGGTTGCCCAGTGATTCTGATAAAACAATGAAATTAAGTGGATTTATTCCTACCTTGCGGATTGATAAATATTGGGGCAAGTCTGGGTTCTTTCACGAGGAAATTGATGGTAAGTATTATCGCGTACTTTACAAAACCTTGGTAGCACCAAAGTCTAACTATTCTGATGTAAAGAGTGATGAATTAGAGTCTTATATGGCATTTTACTTTGATGATATTACAGATATTGAAGCAGAAAAACATAAGGCTATTTCTATGCTGCCAGCTCTTGGTTTCATTGCTATGGATAATATCGAAGATTTGCGTTCTGGCTTGAGCGATATTGAATATACACAATTGTGGTCTGATATGAACCGATTGATTGTGATGGAAATCGATCAACATGATGGTTTTATTCGGAATGCTACAGAAGATACGTATACCTTTAGTATTAGTAAGGCTGCCATGTTGCACATGATGGAATCGAAGTTTAGTTTATTAGATAAAATTCGCGCTTTAACTACATCGAAACATATCCCTCCAACCATCAGTATGGGTATTGCTTTGACAGAGGATACTGTGAAAGTACAAGGAGAAAAGGCAAAAGCTGCCTTGGAGATTGCTTTAGGACGTGGTGGCGACCAAGTTTGCGTATACCATGGTGAAGAAGTCAAGTTTTTTGGCGGAAAATCATCAGGAAATGAAAAGAATACTCGTGTCCGTGCTAGGGTCGTATCTCATGCATTGCATGAAATTATGTTGGATTCTGATCGTGTGCTTGTGATGGGTCATGATCGGGAAGATTATGATAGTATTGGTGCTTCTGTAGGCGTAGCAGCGATGGCAAGAGCTCTTAAGAAACCCGTGCATATTGCCTTGAGTTCGCATCCTACAGCAGTTCGTAAATTAGTAGAAGTATTGGTAGAACATCCAGATTTTCAAGGTCTAATTATTGATGAAGAAGAAGCAGCTCAGTTTGTAACAGATAATACAGTTGTGATTGTGACAGATGTGCATCGTTCTGAGATGGTGGCAGCTCCATCAGCTTTGAAAAAGGCAAATCGTCGTGTTGTCATCGACCATCATAGAAGGGGTTCAGACTTTATTGAGTCTCCATTATTGACCTATTTGGAACCATCTACATCATCTACTAGTGAACTGGTAACAGAGTTAATTCAATATTTCCCAGAACATGTAGAGATTAAGCATATTGAAGCTAGTGGTTTATATGCGGGTATTGTAGTAGATACAAAAAACTTTGTGGTCCAAACAGGGGCGCGCACCTTTGAAGCAGCCTCTTTCTTGCGCCGATCAGGTGCAGATGTATCTTTAGTAAGACATTTATTTATGGATAGCTTTGAAGGTATGCGTATACGTTCTGCTATGCTAGCGTCTGCAGAAGAAATAGAAAATATGGCTTTTACAGAGGCACCGCAAGATGCGAAGAATGCAACAGTGATAGCAGCTCAAACAGGTGATAAATTAATCACGCTAGAGGGTATTGAAGCTAGTTTTGTATTTTATGTATTGCCAGATGGTGGCATTGGAGTCAGTGCTAGGTCACAAGGCAAGTTAAATGTACAGTTAATTATGGAATCTGTCGGTGGCGGAGGTCATCGTACCGTGGCGGGCGCTCAGATTTACAATATGTCTATGAAAGAGGCGCGCCAATGGGTGACTGAAGTAGCCGTATCCCATATGACAGAATTACAAAGAGAAACGAAGGAGGACTTAACATGAAAGTAATTTTATTAGAAGATGTTAAAAAAGTTGGTAAACGTGGCGAAATCATAGAAGTTTCTGAAGCTTATGGTCGCAATGTGCTTATTAAAAAAGGTGTTGGACTTGAAGGAACTCCTCAGAATTTGAACAACGCGAAACAAAAATTGGGGGCTCAAGCTCATAAAAAACAAGTGGACTCTGATGAAGCTACTGTATTGGCTAGCCAATTGTCGAAAGTATCTATTACAATCCCTGTAAAAATGGGAGATGGTGGCCGTGTATTCGGTTCTGTAACAGGTAAAGATATTTCTGATGCATTGCAAGCGCAAGTAAAAGTTGATGTAGATAAAAAGAAAATTGACTTAAAAGAGCCAATCAAAACATTGGGTACTCATGAAGTGTTAATTCGAGTGCATCCAGAAATTACAGCTAAGATTACTGTAGAAGTAGTTGCAGGTTAATAGAAAGAGGGGCTAGGCCCCTCTTTTTTGCATAAAATATGTAATTGTATATAGGGAGGGTATGTATGTCAGGACGGATACCACCGCATAGTATAGAAGCAGAACGAGCCGTACTAGGAGCTATTTTGCTCAATAAAGATGCCTTTGATGCAGTTAGCTCTATTGTAAAAGCAGAAGATTTTTACAGTGATAATCATCGAGTAATTTATGAAGCGATTGCTAGTATTGTAGGAAAAAATCAGCGAGCAGACTATGTTTTATTATCTGAAGAATTAAAAAAATCCCAAAAATTAGAGGCTGTAGGAGGTATTTTATACCTTACAAATCTTACAACAGATATTGTAGATGTATACAATGTAGAAGATCATGCAAAAATTGTGAGAGATAAAGCCCATTTGCGTAAACTTATTCATGTAGCGAATGCAGTGGAATCTATGGCCTATCGTGAAGAAGAAGAGACAGAAGATATCGTCAATCGAGCAGAACAAATGGTATTAGATGTAAGCGGCACCACCAAAGGAGAATCCTCGTTTAGTTCTATGCGAGATGTGGTGTATGAAACGATTGATCGTATCAATGAATTACAACGGCATAAAGGGATACTGACTGGCGTATCTACGGGATTTAAAGACTTAGATAACTTAACTAGTGGATTGCAAAAATCGGATTTAATTTTAGTAGCAGCCCGCCCTTCTATGGGTAAAACAGCATTTACATTGAACATTGCTCAAAATGTAGCTATGAAATCGAAGAAAAATGTAGCCTTTTTCTCTCTAGAAATGTCTAAGACACAGCTTGTAGCCCGTGTGTTGGCAGCTGTGGCAGGTATTAACTCTGGACGAATCCGGAATGGTCAATTGAGTCAAGAAGATTGGGGAAAAGCAATTAGTGCCTTGAATGATTTAGCAGAAGCTCCCTTATATATTGATGATACTTCAGGTTTGACGCCACAGTTAATGAAGAAAAAATTGCGCCGTTTAATTCAAGAGCATGGTGAATTAGGACTTGTGGTGGTGGACTATATTCAGCTCATGGAAAATGGCGGTAAAAAAATAGCGGATAATCGCCAACAAGAAGTATCTGCCATTTCTCGACAATTAAAAATTATGGCACGAGAATTTAATGTGCCATTGATTGCCTTGTCGCAGTTAAGTCGTGGTGTGGAAAGCCGAGCCGATAAAACGCCGATGTTAAGTGATTTGCGTGAATCTGGTTCTCTAGAACAAGATGCGGATATCGTTGCTTTCTTGAATCGTGAAAATTATCAAGATACAGAAGATACTAGTGATGGTGTAGAAACACAAGTTATCATCCGTAAGCATCGTAATGGTGAGTTAGGGATTGTAAAACTATGGTTTGAAGGGGCATATACACGGTTTAGAGATCTGGCGTATCGTGAAGATGACCCTTGTATATAGAAGTAGGAGGGAGAGCTAATGAAAGAGACTTGGAAACGTATGCTGTGTGCAGCAGTGTTGACTATGGGTATTACATCTACAGGAATACTCACAGTAGAAGCTCATGGATTGTGGGAGGCTCTTGGTAAAAGTGTATTAGGAGGCATTTCTGTGCATCAACATTTGAGTGACCTAGACAATACAGAAAAAGGGCAACAAGAAATGTTGGAAAAAACAAAAGACCGTACAGGCGTTTATGATAATTACGCCTATCAAATGCGAGCGAAGCGTATTGTGGATGAGCTTTCAAAATCACCTCATGTGAAACGCAGTTATGTGGTGTACGTTAACCCAGATGAAGATTTCAATGCATTTATGACCTTTGGTCGAGTTATGTCTATTAACAAAGGCACTATGGATTTACTAGATGATGATGCTTTAGCGGCAGTAATTGGTCACGAGTTAAGCCACGGTGAGCATAAAGATTTAGTAAATGGAGCCAAAAAAAGTAGTATTTTATCTACCGTTATTGGAGCGGCTACCTTTAATTCAGGAGATTTAGGCCAAATTGCGGCTGGACTTACGGGAAAATATTTAGATAGCCAAGTATTTACGATGTCCCAAGAAAAAATGCTGATGAATTAGGATTCATGATATTGTCGGATTCCTCCTTCAATGTAGGTGGGGCAGCTCTTGCCATGGAAGTGATTAAAAATAAATACGGCGATACGTATCGTGAGGGATTTGGTAAAATTTTAAATCCTAATGATCATCCCAAAACATCGCAACGAGTATTGGATAATTTACAACGCTTATATGCATATTCTGGAAATCATGTAAAAGTAGAACAACAAACCGTAATGATCAATGGAAAACCTGTGTATGAAGGTACTCCAAAAGGTAATTATACGGCACCTATGCGAGCTTATTTAGTAGCTGGTAAACTAGCTAGATTATATCACGATAATACTATTGGTGGTGCTCGTGTAGATGGCTCTACAGTGGCTATTGGTTCTACTAATATTGTGACTATGCCAACCTATGATGCAGCCTTTGAAATAGCAAAACAAATGAATGCAGCTATTAGTGATGAGTCTGGTGTAGTAGCAGATAATAATAAGAAAGACAAAAAGAACAAAAAAGACAAAAAAGATAAAAAAGATAAGAAATAAAGAGTACATAAAACTAACCGTTATAGTAGACTATACAATAGGTCATTATTATCGATAGATATCGATAGAGAAAAACGATAAATATAGATGTTCTTTTATGGAATTCGATATAGATATGAATATATATGAACTTATGAGGAAGAACATAAGTGAAGCATAACTAAAAGTAATGATTGCTTTAACCTTATAAAATAGCTATTTTTAGGTTATTTTTTAAAGGAATTAATTAAATTATCTCTTAACTATGCATATATGATAAGAGTAAAACGCCTATAACAAGGGGATTTCTATTCCATGTGGTGTACATGTGTGCTATAATTTACGTATCAAGAGTAGTGACAATCTGTTGAGGAGTACTACAAGATGTCACAATTTATTTTATGGTTAGGGAAAGAGGTTTTAAAGATGGGAAATTTTGTTTACATCCAAGAAGAAAAACTTAACGCATTCTGTCAAGACGCATTTGAAGGATTTGGCTTCAGCCCTGAAGAAGCTAGCATCATTAAAGACGTATTGATGATGTCCGACATGTACGGTATTCAATCCCATGGTATGCAACGTGTAGTTCGTTATCATAAAGGTATTGAAAAAGGTCTTATCAATATTAAAGCAAAACCAGAAGTAGTATTCGAAACTCCAGTATCTGCAGTTATCGAAGGCCATGACGCAATGGGTCAATTAGTTGGTCATTTCGCTATGGAATTAGCAATTAAAAAAGCTAAAGAATCCGGTATCGGTATCGTATCTGCTCGTAACTCTAATCACTATGGTATCGCTGGTTACTATGCTGATCTTGCTTTAAAAGAAGGCCTAATCGGTTTCTCTTGCACTAACTCCGAAGCAATCATGGTTCCTACATTCGCTCGTAAAGCAATGCTTGGTTCCAACCCAATCGCTTTCACAATGCCAGCTGAACCATACAACTTCTTCTTCGACGCATCTACTACAGTAGTAACTCGTGGTAAATTAGAAATGTACAACAAATTGGGTAAAGAATTACCTAACGGTTGGGCATTAAATAAAGACGGTAAAGCATCTCAAGATGCTGCCGAAGTATTGGGCAATATCTCTGACCACGTTGGTGGCGGTATCATGCCTTTAGGTGGCAACACTGAACAATTAGGTTCCCACAAAGGTTATGGTTACGGTATGCTTTGCGAAATCTTCGCATCCATCTTCTCTCAAGGTGGTACATCCAATAAATGTATGACTGGTGGCCGTTCGAATATTTGTCATGGTTTCATGGCTATTAACCCAGCTATCTTCGGTAACCCAGAAGATGTTAAAAAACACTTCTCCACATTCTTACAAGAACTTCGTGAAGCTCCTAAAGCTGAAGGTGCTGAACGCATCTACACTCATGGTGAAAAAGAAGCAGAAGCTATCGAAGTTTGCCGTAAAGAAGGTGTGCCAGTTATCGACAAAACTGTGGCAGAATTGTTCGACGTATGTAACTTGTTGAAATTGGATCCTAAAAAATACTTCGGCGACTATGAACCACCTAAAGCAGTTGCTTCCAACTACTAATTTGCAGTTCAATAGCTGACAATTACAAATCTTTATCGATGCAGAATCAGTAGTTTTGTATCCCTAAGGAATACTTCTTAGAGACTGGTAACAGTCAACATCTTTGAACATATGAGAGAGGGAATCTGTGGATTTCCTCTCTTTTTGTTTATATCACACTGTGCGTATGCTAGAATTGAATTACAGTGATTCACACTATAGAAAGGGATTGTTAATATGGATATATTTTTAGCAGTCTTGCCGATCCTATGGCTTATCGTAGCATTGGCAGTATTAAAAATGCCTGCATGGAAAGCATGTTTGGCAGCAGCAATTGGTACATATATTTTAGCTGTATTCTACTATGGAGAAAATGCATATATTATGTACACAGGAGCTATGGAAGGTGTAGCTCTTGCAGTTTGGCCAATTCTTTTGGTTATTACAGCAGCAATTTTTACATATCAATTAGTAGTTCATACAAAAGCTATGGAAACTATTAAAGTTATGTTATCTTCCGTAACTAGTGATATGCGTATCTTAGCCGTATTGTTAGCATGGGGCTTTGGTGCTTTCATGGAAGGTATGGCAGGTTTCGGTACAGCCGTTGCTATTCCAGCAGCGATGATGGTAGCAGTAGGATTTGATCCATTGAAATCCATCTTGGCTTGTTTAGTAGCAAACTCCGTACCAACTACATTTGGCTCTATTGCGATTCCAACAACAACATTGGCATCTTTGACTGGTCTACAACCAGCTGAATTGGGTACATTCATTGCAGTGCAATTATTCTTCTTAAACGTAATTACTCCATTCTTCATCGTAGGCATCATTGCGGGCGGTGTGAAAGCAATTAAAGGTGTATTTGTACAAACTTTATTAGCTGGTTTAGCATTGGCGATTCCTGAATTATTGATTAGCATGTATGCAGGTGGTCCTGAGTTAGCCGTTATGGGTTCTTCTATTGTAATCATGGGTGTGATTATTGCTATCGCAAAATTAATGCCTGTTAATGATCCAGAATACAAAGTTGAAACTGGCGCTGCACGTACAGTGTCTGCTAAAGAAGGTTTAATTGCAGCATCTCCATTCATTTTGATTTTCATCTTGTTAATTGGTACATCTAAATTGGTGCCAGCTGTATATAGTGCTTTGATGGTATTTAAAACATCTGTACCTATCCATGCTGGTGTAAATGCAAAACCTTACACATTCGTTTGGATTGCGACTCCTGGTATCATGATTTTCATTTCCGCTTTAATTGGTGGTTTTATCCAAAAAGCAGGTCTTGGAACTCAAAAACAAGTATTAACTAATACTTTCAAAACTTTGAAATTAACGTATGTAACAATCATTTCTGTAGTAGTAACTGCAAAATTGATGACATACTCTGGTATGACTGGCATGATTGCGAATGCATTAGTAGCTGCTACCGGTAGTATGTACCCTGCATTTGCTCCTGTAATTGGTGCATTGGGTGCCTTCTTGACAGGTTCTGGTACAAATGCAAACGTATTGTTCGGACCATTGCAAACAGCAGCGGCTCATCAATTGACACCTGGTCATGATACATTAGCATTGTGGTTGGCAGCAACTAACTCTGGTTCCGCTGGTGTTGGTAAAATGTTCTCCCCACAAAGTATTGCGATTGCCATCGGTGCCGTAGGTCCTGCTCTTAACACATTCATCGAAGAACACAAAATCGATGCACAAAAAGCTGACCAATTACGTCATTCCATCGATGCAAGTTCCATCATGGTTCATGTGTCTAAATACTTCTTGTTATACTTAGTTATTTCTGGTATTTTTGCTTACTTTGGTCAAGAGTTCTTCCCACAATTGGAAGGTATCTTAACATTAGTTAAACACTAATTACCATCTAGCATACTAAAACAGATAAAGAGACAACATTTCGGTGTTGTCTCTTTTTGTATTTATTGAGTTTATATAGTTTGAAATAGCTTTCACTATGATATATTAATATTTGTATATAAATGAGGGAATACATGTATGTAGCAGAGATTAAAACTTCATCTAATATTCATTGTAACTTCATGGTTGGCTCATATTTTTTTCATGCTTTTTTCATATATAAAAGGTAAGATATAAGCAAGTTAGAAATAACGAATATTCCTTAATAGAAAAACAAGACACGATGCATCGGGCACGTGAAGGAGGAGATTATGAAAAAAATGTTTCGTTTAGGAGCTGCTGTGATGGCTCTAGGTGCAGGACTTATGATGGCGAGTGGGGTAGCGAATGCAGCAGATACCACTATGATGAATACTATGTCTGTGAAAGCAAATCCTAATGAAATGATGATTGTTATGCCTATGAATAGTATGGACAAAATGCCTATGGCTATGATGACTGGCATATCTAAAGATTCTATGAGTATGATGAATGACAATGCTATGATGAGTCAAAAACAAATGGCTAAGATGGGTACCTGGAATGGTGTAGGCAGTGTTATGCCGAGCATGATGGATATGAAACAAGTAGACTATAAAGGGGCAGTAACAACATTTATGTCCATGTATCCTAATGCACAAGTCACATCTATTTCCTATGATGGAAAACATCATCCTATGTATGAAGTGGAAGGATTTAGTAATAGTCAAAAAATGGAAATGCATATGACTGAAGCTGGTGAAGTGATGGGTACAGAAGTAACATCCATAAAGCATGATATGAAATCTATGCATATGAAAAAAGATAACATGATGAAGTCTATGGATATGAAACATGGGAAGATGATGAAAGATAACTCTATGATGCATGGACAAGGTATGCCAAGCATGGAAGGTCATATGATGGCAAAAGCTTTCAATGTAAATGATATTATCATGCCAGAAGTAGCTGAAACAAAAGCTCAAGAAAAAGTGGGTGGCATGTATCAAGCGATAGAGTGGACTGTGGAGAAAGAGCATGGTCGTTTAATGTATGAAATGGATATGATCGATGGCAGTGGTAAAGAAGCTGAAGTCAAAGTAGATGCAATGACTGGTGAAGTTATCAATGTAAAAATGAAAACTAGCAAATACTAATCTTAGTATTATTCTCCTTAAACTCCCTTACTATATAAATACAAATAACACAAACATAACACAAACAATATAAACAATATAAATACTCCCTTTTTTAAGACGTCACTGGCTTCGTTATGAAACCAGTGGCGTTTCTTTTACTTAGCAAAGGGAAGAGCACGACATATTCCTCCACAAACTGATACTACGTTAGGTTTGCTCCGGAACATGTCGTGCTCTTCTAGTATTACTTTATTTAGACAAAAAAGGAACGCCACTGGTGTTCTACACGCAACGGCGTTTCTTAGGGAATTGATAATTATTTTAATCTATATCAACGAAATGTAAAAATGCGCTATACTATAAATATAGAAGATCTATCAACGTGAGTTGGGCTCATCTCTTCCTAATCATTGGGAGGAGGTAATACTATGACACCATTCGAGTTTTTTAGTTTACTAATACAATTTGGAATGTTGGTTATAGCATTTTTAACTTACTTAAATATGTCAGTGAAAAGCCTAACGTCAAGATAAGTATTGCAAGTACTTAACACGTTAGGCAAATCAAATTTCTAGTATTTGAGATGAGCCTAACGCCTAAGACACGTTGATGGCTCTTCTTTTATTATGTTTAGTGTAACATAGTTTGTTGCGTAAGGCTACTTATTTTATTATAGGTGGTACTCTATTATGAATGACATATAATATTGCCATAGTATATACATGAATGAATTTGTCAAAATATAGTGCAACCAATATAGGTAGATGGTACCTTAAAATGACCGTTTGCCTAGTTTTGGGTGCTTACATGGTTTTAGTGTATATCGATCGATGATACGGCACGCTTCGTCTAGGGTTAGGTCTTCTTTTGTAGGCCCTTGTTCGAATATGCATCGAGGGTCGCTGGAGCCAACTTCTCCGGCGGGTAGGTATAGGTATTCTGAGTTATGAGGGTCACCAAAGATGTACCCTGCTTGTAAGTGTTCTTTGTGGATACGGCTCATGGTATCTCCTTCATCATAAAATTAGCAGCATCTGCTGAGACTAAGTGTAATTGTGTATGCCCCCAATGAGAAGGTATTTTTTGAAATGATGCTTTGTCATGTAAATGACCAAACACGCAGTGATCTACTTGGTACTGTTCTAGTAGGTCCGTAAATCCATTGGCATGATTTTCTAAGGTGGGTGGATAGTGCAGTAACAGTATGCGTGTTATCTGAGATGGGTCATCACCACTTTCAGTAATAGCAGTTTCCATAGCGTCTAGAGCTGCTTTAGTACGTATTAATTCCCGCTCATAGATGTGGCGGTCATCAGCTTCTTTAAAGAAAGGGTCTTGTGGATAGATATAGCCTTTCGTGCCGCCGAAGGCGATACCATTATGGTACAAACCTCTACCTTGTAAGAATGTGATACGTCCTTCCATAAGAGTATTCATTTTTTGTAGACTTGTCCACCAATAATCGTGATTGCCACGAATCATAAACTTTTTCCCAGGCAGGGTCGCAATGGTATCTAGATCTACCTTTGCATCACTAAGGCGCATAGCCCAAGACATATCACCTACTAGAAAGACTAGGTCATTAGGATCAATATGTTCTCGCCAGTGTGCTTGGATACGTTCCCAGTGGTTATCCCAGTGTGGACCGAAGATGGTCATAGGTTTTGTTGGTGGTTGCCCAGATAGGTGTAAATCGCCAATGGCAAAAACTTTCATTAAACCTCCAAAGAATTGTGTAAATATGGTTGTATATGACGGATAACCTCTAAGGCGCGTGTTTCATGACACACTTGTGAAATTCCATAACCGATGAAAAGCGGTGATGTTATATAGCGTGGTACAATTTTTAGATAGTGATAACCGTCATTTATATCGTAGAAAAATAGATTATAAGATTTTACATATTTAGAAAATCCTTCTAATACATAGCGTAAGATACGTTGTAAATATTTGGCTAATATGGATGTATCTAATTGTGGATCAAACCGCATATTAAATTCAAAGAATCCATGGATAGGACGATTAGATAAAGTCATGCGCAGACCATCCTTTTCATAGATGAGCCATCCTTCAAAATGTTCTCTGTGAATATCTTCACGGTAATCATAGTCCTCTAGGCCAATGATTTGGCTGTGAGGGTGATAAATAGAGCCTCCAGACATGGGGCCGTAATTTTTAAAGAATAAGACAGAGGTAAAACGAGGGTCGGATTTTACCTCCTCCCATTTCATTCGCCCAAACTCTAAAATATGGACCGCATCTAACAAGGGTAATTTAGAATATTCTGTATGCACATGTGGTGACGTTTCAATAATAACAGTAGGCCATGTGTGTTCCAATACAGGGTATTTATTCATAAGCCAAATGATAGACCCAGATGTATCTAGTATATCAGTTAATTGCGAGGGTTCGCAAAATGGGCAGTGCCCGTCGCGATTGTGCATGCTGTTGGGCTTTGTTTGTCCCAGAGCAATATCAAAAATTAATGGTTCTTTCATAGTTCACCTCACTATTACTATAGTATCATAGGGGGCGAGGTTTATGAAAGTGTGAAACATGATATAATAAAAAAGAATAGGAGGAACTATGAGACCTACAACATTATGTTTTCCAAAACGGGAGAATTTATTTTTATTAGGACGTAAAAAACGCGGCTTTGGAGCCGGCTATTATAATGGATTTGGTGGTAAAATTGAGGATGGTGAAAGTTTCCGTGCTTGCGCCGTGCGAGAAGTCTTCGAAGAAGTATCCTTACTGGTGAAAGAAGAGGACCTACAGGCAGTGGCGCTATTGGACTTTCAGTTCCCTTACTCACCGGAGTTGAGTCATATTAGTTATGTATATATGGTAGAACAATTTCAAGGTATTCCTTTGGAATCAGAAGAGATGGAGCCTCATTGGTTTACGTTGGAGAACACTCCCTTTGACCATATGTGGGCTGGTGATGAAGAGTGGATTCCACGGGTTTGGCGTGGCGAGAAGTTGAAAGGTATCATTACTTTCAAAGAAGATAATAGTACGATAGAATCCATGCAATTTATAACTGTAGAAGAGGTGCTAGAAAGCGACGATGTAGACCGTGTGACGGCTTGGATATATGAGGGCATGAAGTGAAACAAGTAGAACAGCAAAGCCAAGTGGCATGGACACAGCATTTATTAAATTGGTATGATGTGCATAAGCGTGACTTACCTTGGCGTGAAAGTAAAGACCCCTATCGTATTTGGGTGTCGGAAGTGATGTCTCAACAAACCCGGATTGAGGCCATGCGTCCTTATTTTGAAAACTGGGTGTTGCAATTTCCAACACTTGAAAGTTTAGCTAGTGCCGAAGAAGATACAGTGGTTCGGGCATGGCAAGGTTTGGGGTATTATTCTAGGGCTCGTAATTTGCATCAAGGTGTGAAAGAAGTGGTAGAAACCTATGGGGGACAAGTACCGAGATCACGGAAGGAAATGGAATCTTTAAAAGGCGTAGGCTCCTATACAGCTGGGGCAGTGCTCTCCATTGCGTATAACCTTCGTGAACCTGCTGTCGATGGGAATGTACTTCGTGTCTATGCTCGTCTATACAATATCCACGAAGATATTTTAGGGACCGTAGGGAAAAAAGTGATTACTTCCTTGGTAGAGGATACTATGCCCTACGATCGACCAGGCGACTTTAACGAAGCCCTTATGGACTTTGGTGCATCCATTTGTATTCCCAAAACACCTCGTTGTGAGTCTTGCCCATTAGTACAGGATTGTAAGGCAAAAGCAGAAGGCACGGAACAAGTGTTACCTATACGGATTAAGAAAACAAAGGTACAATCTGTCCAATTATACGTAGGGATTATTTCTACAGTAGATGGGTACTACCTATTGCATCGAAGACCCAAAGAAGGATTGCTGCAGAATATGTGGGAGTTTCCCAGCGTAGAAGGTGGCACAGCAGAGAGTCGCAAAGTAGAATTAATTGAGGGGTTACAATCCATTGGGGTTACCGTCACTATGGAACGACCTATGGCAAAGGAAGTGACCCATATCTTTAGCCATCGCAAATGGACGATGAAAGGCTATCGAGGGGAAGCGACAGAGGTGGCAATCGATATGCCGAATCCAATCGTGTTGGAAGGTGATGAAGCGGTGCAACAAGCTGTAGCAGAAGGTCAGATTATTCCTCTGAAGGAGGATTGGATTCTCTGTCGTAAAGAGGCCTTTCACGTCTTACCTTGGGCAGGACCTCATGGTAAATTCATTGATCTTTGTTAATCTATACCGAGGAGTGATATAGATGAGAATATATATATTAATAGGAATCTTGGTGCTTGGAATGACTCTTTTTGGAGCTATGACAGGATACTGGGTAGCTTTATTTAGAAACGGTTCGAAACGAAAGGGCCTAATCTATGGCGGTGTACTGGGGTTAGCCCTTGCAGTAGGAACGATTGTCCTACAACGCCTTATGTACAGCATTCATGGTGGCATGGTGCTGGATCTAGTACGCCCGGTTCTAATCGAACTGAATGGATTGGTTGTAGCACTGTTCGGCACCTTTGCAGTATTGACTATCTTCAGTGTATTCTATGGACTTATGCGTTTAGGGGCTCGCTCTGACAGCGGGGATAGCCATATCGACGAATCACGGCGGAATTTCTTTAAACGTACGGCAGTGGTGGTACCTGCTGTAGTAGGTGTCACAGGATCAGTAGCGGCCTTTCAAGGGAATGGTGAACTGCAACTACGCAAGATACAGTTGGCTTTGAAAGATAGACCAGAGGTTTTGAAAGGATATAAAATTGGACAACTCAGCGATATTCATATAGGTCCTTTCATCGGCATGGATAAGTTGAAAGAAATGGTGGATGCCATTGCTAGTGAACACCCGAATCGACTGGTTATCACTGGAGATTTAATCGATGATTTGGGGTATCTTGATGAAGTGGCAGATTATCTAGATAGCCGTGTACAAGATTTTCCTGATGGCATTGATTATATTTTAGGGAATCACGAATACCGCGTCGATGTAGAGCGTGTGTGGAAGCGGTTCCACCAAACGAAGATGCACATGTATCGTAACAGTCATCAACAGATATTAGGTGGACCTCGTCCTGTGTATTTAGTAGGCATGGATTACCACTTTAAAGACGATGTGCAAGAGGAAAATGTACGCTTGTTGGACAAAGCCATGAAAGGTATGCCCGACAATGCATATCCTATCTTGTTGGCGCACCATCCGAACTATATCCCTGAAGCATTCCGTAGACATATCCCATTAATCTTATCTGGACATACCCATGGAGGACAGATTAATCTATGGGGCGTGAACCTAGTGCCGGTGTATAAGCCGTATTGGAAAGGACTCTACGAAGAACAAGGATTATTTGCTTACGTAAGCCGAGGGTCGGGACATTGGTTCCCTGTGCGGTTGAACTGTGCTAGAGAAGTGACCGTGTTTACGATATTATAAGTGAAAAAGCAGAACCCCCACAGCGGCAACTGTGGGGGTTCTTTGTTTCAATGGATTTGATTAACTTTTGTACCTGTAGTATATCACAAAAAAATATATTGTCATCTCAAAGTGGACTTTTTTGGGCACACATAAGACATGTTTAATGATATATTATAGAGTAAACAATACCCATTATCATAAATATAAATGATAATAAAGGTAATAGCTAATTCTTTCATTCTTTGAAAGACATAATTAAAAATCTATATTGAGAAATACTATCAGTTGTGATATAGTATAAATAAGTAAGACTCATGGAATTTTTAATTTAGGGATAGTACAGGACATCCCACATGTTTAGTAAGGGAGGAAAGACCATGAAAGAATTTAAATTATGGCGGCTGTTCATTGTGTTTGCCGTTTGTATTATGGCTATTGCAGGCTGTGGAAAGCAAGCGGATACGGTACAAGATGGTAAGCCATTACAAGTGGTAACTACTACAACAATGATTACAGATTTAGTACAAAAAATTGGTGGTGACCATGTAACAGTACAAGGATTGATGGGGGCTGGGGTAGACCCACATTTATACCAAGCTAGTGCAGGTGATGTATCTACTTTACAAAAAGGCGATATAATCTTCTTGAATGGTATCCATTTAGAAGGTAAAATGGGCCAAGTATTCCAAGAATTAAAAAAATCCAACAAAACAGTAGTGGAAGTGTCTAAAGATATGGATCCATCCACATTGTTAGCCTTTGAAGAAGAAGGTCCAGATGCAAAAGACCCTCATATTTGGTTCGATGTACAAAACTGGAAATTAGCTGCAAAAGTGGTAAAAGACACATTGGTAGCGAAAGACCCTAAACATGAAAAAGCTTATGTGGCTAATTACGAAGCATACATGAAAGAATTAGATGCAGCAGATCAATATATTAAAGATAGAACGAAAGAAATTCCTGAACAATCTCGTGTATTAGTTACAGCGCATGATGCATTCCATTACTTTGCTCGTGCTTATGGCTTTGAAGTAAAAGGCTTGCAAGGTGTGAGCACAGCTACAGAAGCGGGCACAAAAGATATGAACGACTTAGTACAATTTATTGTAGACCACAAAATCAAAGCTATCTTCGTAGAATCTTCTGTTCCTCATAAAACAATCGAAGCTGTACAAGAAGCATGTAAAGCTAAAGGTTGGGACGTAGCTATCGGCGGTGAATTATACTCCGATTCCTTAGGTTCTCCTAACACAGAAGGCGGCACTTACATTGGCATGGTCAAAGCCAACATCGATACCATTGTAGGCGCTCTTAAATGATGAGTGACAGCAAGTGTATTTTGAAAGTGAATCATCTTTCAGTAGCCTATGATGATACGGTGGTGCTGAAAGATGTATCCTTTCAGATTGAACAAGGAACGATGACGGCCATAGTTGGTCCTAACGGTGCCGGCAAATCAACCTTGGTGAAAGCCATGTTAGGGCTTGTGCCATTAGTAGAAGGAAGGATTGAGTTAACATTAGATACTAAAACAGTTTCTGCGTATGGAGGCGCGAAAACAAATAGTATTTATAACCATATTGCCTACGTACCACAAACCTCAGCGGTAGATTGGGATTATCCCATTACGGTATTTGAGGTGGTATTGATGGGCACCTACCGCAGACTAGGTTGGTTTACACGCCCAGGGAAACGTGAACGAGATGAGGCGACAAAAGCCTTGCAAACGGTAGGCATGTTAGACTATGCACAGCGGTCTATCTCACAATTGTCAGGAGGACAGCAACAGCGTGTATTTCTAGCTCGTGCCTTGGTGGAAAATCAAGATGTATATATACTAGATGAGCCTTTCAAGGGTATCGATAAGACGACAGAGGCGGTACTCGTAAAGATTATGAAAGACATGCAAGCAGCAGGAAAAACATTGCTGATCGTACATCATAATTTGCAAACTTTGGAAGCTTATTTTGATCAAGTTCTCTGCATCAATCGCAGATTGGTGGGCATGGGACCGGTTCGAGACATAGTGGGATCCCCTATCCTAGATGAGACATATTCATACTAGGAGGCACCATGGAATTATTACAACAATATACATTTCAAATCGTAGCACTGGGGACGGTGATGCTAGGCTTGGTATGTGGCGTCATAGGAACCTTTGCAGTATTGCGTCAAGAAAGCTTACTAGGCGATGGTGTAGCCCATTCCACACTACCTGGGGTAGTGGCAGGATTTCTTCTAACAGGAGTGAAAGACACCACAGTGCTATTACTAGGTGCGATTTGCACGGCCTGTTTATCAGAATGGATTATGTATAAAACATCCCAAAAAGGAGTTCGTTTTGATGCAGCCTTAGCCACGATTTTAGCGGCTTTCTTTGGATTTGGTACAGTGCTATTAACGCGAGTACAGTCTATGGAAAATGCTGGACAGGCAGGTCTGAATACGTTTATCTTTGGACAAGCTGTAACCATGATGCAAAGTGATATTTGGGTGATGGCCATTTGTGGAACTTGCATTGTAGGTGGGGTTATTATACTTTGGAAAGAGTTGAGTCTTACCGTATTTGACCCTATCGAAGCCCAGTTGATGGGTATCCCCGTGTCAAAGGTACGATTTTTTTATCGAGCGGCTCTCGTAGTGACTATTGTGATTGGCATACGGACGGTGGGCGTGATTTTAATTAGCTCCTTGCTGATTGGTCCAGCCATGATTGGTCGTCAATGGACTCATTCTTTGCGGACCTTGGTAATTATTGCTGCCATCTGTGGTAGTGTAGTCGCCTTTATGGGAACTTTTGTGAGTGCTCTATGGGGCAATCTTCCTACGGGCCCTATTATTATCATTGTTATGACTGGTATGATTTTATTAAGTTTAGTATTGGCTAATGGTAAACGCCTCATGAGGAGGTGTTTAGGATGAGCCATATCTTAGAAATATGGGGTATCGCCACAGTGACAGGCATCAGCTGTAGCCTCATAGGTACATTCTTGGTGTTGCGCCGTTTATCTATGATGGTGGATGCCATTACGCATACTGTTTTTTTAGGTATTGTACTTGCTTTTTTGGTGACAAAAGATTTGAACTCTCCTTGGCTCATCATTGGTGCTACCGCCATGGGGGTAGGGACGGTGTATGCCGTAGAGTGGATGCAACGACGTCGGTATATTCGGCCAGATGCAGCTATCGGTATCGTGTTTCCCTTCTTATTTGCCCTAGCTATTGTGTTAGTTACCTTATTTGGTAAACACATACATCTCGATGTGGATACGGCGATTTTAGGGGATTTAGCCTTTGCCACATTCCAACGCTTTACCGTAGATGCCTATGACTTAGGACCTATGTTGTTGTGGATTGCCATTCTGGTATGCCTTATCAATGCGGTATGTATTGCGCTGTTTAAGAAAGAATTAATACTTACCACCTTTGATCCTGTGTGTGCTAAGATATATCAAGCGATGCCTATGGCAGTGTCCTATGGACTTATGACATTGACGTCCTTGACGACAGTAGCTTCCTTTCAAACTGTAGGGGCTATCTTGGTAACGGGTTGTATGATTGGTCCACCAGCAACGGCATTTATGCTAGCTCGTTCTGTGAAAGCCATGCTATTCATTAGTATGATAGTATCTACCGTAGCTACTACTATCGGTGTAGCATTAGCCTTTCTTTGGGACGTATCTATTGGTGGTATGATTGCCACAGTCATCGGATGTATCTATGGACTGGTGTGGATCTATAAATATGGTAGAAACAATGGATAATAGTATCATTGTATATGCTAGAAAGAATACATTAAGGTAGCATTGTATATGCTAGCATGATACAAATATAAAAGGACTGAAGTAAAATGATGCGTTAGAATTTACTTCAGTCCTTTGTTATTTGTGTATTTCTTTAGCGGAATAAAAAGGCTGCAACCAAATGGTTACAGCCTATTTTGTGATATGTGTAGTGTTTTATTTATTCATATTTTCGATTGCTTCTGCTTCTGCTTTGTTGAATTTAGAAGCAATAACGATGCGGATTAAGCAAAGTGCAACGAAGATGTAAGCAGCAAAGCCTAGCCATTCAGCTGTATCACCGTAGGATTTTGCTTCAGTGAAAGCTAATTGAAGTGGAGCTTCGCTACCACCTGTACTTACGGAGAAGGCGATGATACCAGCGATGATAACGCCGATGATACTTTCACCAACGATCAAGCCAGAAGCGAACAATACGCCACGGCGGTTAGATTGTTCTACGTCAGCATCTGCATAAGCACCAGCACGTTCTTTCGCACGTTTTGTAATGTAACGATTTACGAAGTAACCGATGATGGCACCCATTACAAGAGGCATTTCCAAAGTTGGAGGTAAGTAGATACCCATACCAATTGCAAGTGGTGGTAATGTTAAGGATTTTGTTGTAGATTTTAAAATTAAGTTTACAACGATAGCTACGATACCTACTACGATGCCGTAGAAAATGTATGTCCAATCCATATTAGCATTGAAGATACCTTCTGCGATTTGACGCATCAAAGTAGCTTGTGGAGCGGATAATGCTTGAGCAGGATCCATTCCTTCACGAGGCATAGCGCCTGTAAAACCATATGCATGGTATAACAAGTCAAGTACTGGAGCAATCGCTACGGCACCAGCTAAGGAACCAATTAATAGAGCTACCTGTTGTTTCCAAGGTGTAGCACCCACTAATTGACCAGTTTTCAAGTCTTGTAAGTTATCGTTGGAAATTGCTGCAATGGAGATAACTACGGATGTCATGAAGATCGCCAAGGCAGTGGAGAATTTTACGCCTTCTGGAGTAGACAATAAGTCATTGGCAGAACCGATGGCAAATACTACTAGAGAAGACACGATGATACCGATGATACCGATACCAGAGATTGGACTTGCAGAAGTACCAATCAAACCAGCCATGTAACCACAAGCAGCAGCTACGAAGAAGCCGATTAACAATGCCACTACGATACCTGCAATTACTAATGTCCAAGCAAGACCTGCAGACATTGGAAGAGCAGACACGAAAGAGTAGAAGCAAATGATTAAGCCAATAATAATTAATGCAAATACAACGCCAATAGTAGATGGTTTCATATCTGTATCCATACGGTGTGTGTCGCGATATTCAGCGCTTGCCGTCATGGACTTAATAGATAATTTAATACCTTCAATAATTGGTTTGATCAATGTTAACAATGTCCAAATCGCTGCCACACCGATAGTACCAGCACCGATGAAGCGGACTTTTGTTTTCCAAACTGTGCTAGAGAATTTGATAGCTTCCAAATTATCTGGGTTTGGTAGATGATTTGTTAAGTATGGTACGAAACCACCCCAAGCAATAATCATACCGATTAAGATAGCGATACCACTAGCAATACCAATTAGGAAACCTGCGCCTAATAAAGCAGAGGAGAAACCGAAAGGAATTTGTGTAGCACCAGCACCTACAGGGAACCAGAATGATTTAGATTCGCCTAAGACACGTAAACCTTGAGTAACAAAGCTGATGATACCAGCCAATGCGCCACCAGATACGATTTCTTTCATACCACCAGATTGTTTTACTGTTTCACCAGGAACACTGGAGCCTACTTTCAAGATTTCAGCAGCGGCACGACCTTCTGGATATGGTAAGTCGCTGTTCATAACCATAGCACGGCGTAATGGAATGGTAAATAATACCCCAAGACAGCCACCGCAGGCGGATAATAACAATGTTTCCAATAAGTCAAAGTTTTGCCAATAACCGATCATCAATAGACCTGGCAATACGAAAATGACTGCAGATAAGGTACCAGCAGCAGATGCTTGCGTTTGTACCATGTTGTTTTCAAGAACATTGGAATCCTTGAAGAAGCGTAAGATTGCCATAGATATTACGGCAGCCGGAATGGAGGATGAGAACGTCAAACCTACTTTTAGTCCTAAGTATACGTTAGATGCAGTAAAGATTAATGTAATAATCGCACCTAGTAACATACCTCTGACTGTTAATTCCGGTAAGCTAATATCATGACTCATAAAATCATGCTTCATAGTTATACCTCCTTAAAATACACTACTATCTCATCCATTGTATCAGTATTCTCATAGACTTTCAATAAAAAATATAGTAAATATTGTATACATACGTCTTTTTGAGAGAATATAGTTAAAATATTCATATAAGGTTCATCTAGTTAGTGTATATATAAAGAAATAATTATTCCTATATCATAAGGAGACAGACTATGAAAAGAAAGATATTTGGCGCTCTATTCATGGCCGCTTGTTTACCGATGGCGTTACAGGCAGCAGATGTTATGGTGGTGAAAGAAACACCGATTGCTGTAGGTGAACGTATCTCTACAACAGCATCGCCAGAAACCAATCGCATCATCCGTGAGGAAACGATGAAAGCTAGACAAGATAAAAAACAAATCATAGCACCAGCGGCAAAAGCGTTTACAGATCGTTTGCAAGTAACAGTCAAACCAGAGACAGTGAAAGAAAATCATATGGATTTGACATACCCACGAGTGCAATCTGTAAGTCCTTACGTGACGAAAGCGATAAATAAGACGATTACAGAGTATGTAGAAAAGCTTCGTAAGCAAGTCCACAAGATGAATGAAAAAGCAGTAGATGGAGAAAAACAAAATCTGTATATGAGTTATGATGTCAGAGCAGATGGGAATGGTATTTTTTCTGTCACTATCACATCCTATACAATAGAAGACAATGCGTCTCATGGGGTAAACGTGGAAAAGGGATTTACTTTTAATACCACCACAGGCCGTACGCTGTCCTTAAATGACTTTGGTGGACTTCCACAAGAGAAGATTACAGCAGGAATACAACAACTACCGAAAGATGGTAAAAAATCTATCTATGCAGATGCCACAGTAGGCAAGCCAAATAGTTTCTTTGCCCGTGAAAATCATGAGATTGTGTTGATTTACGACCAAGGGACTATTGCCCCTATGTCTAGTGGTAGCATTTATGTGCCAGTAGGAAACTTAGGGAAATAAGTTAAAAATCATAAGCCCACTCTGCAACTGTTAAGTAGTCATGCCTAGTGGTATCAAATATAGAAAGTATATGTACAGCTAGAGATTGTAAAAAATAACTAGGAAATGAAATAGAGGAAAGTTGATAGGTTTTGTTCAACTTTCCTCTATTTTTATTTAGTGATTCTCTTGTTTCTTCGGAGCGTCAAGTCTCTTATAATAGGCTTTATCGATATCTGCATAGGAGATAATCCCTTGTTGTGCCATTAAGGTTAATACTGTCCGTTGTCGTTGTTTTGTAGCATCTATGTTGCTTACTGGGTTAAAGTAGGACGGCGCTTGTGGAATGCCTGCGAGCACAGCAGCTTGACTTAAGTTAAGGTCCTTTGGTTCTGTCTTAAAGTATCCTTCAGAGGCTGCTTTAATACCATAGTAATCGGTACCATAATAAATGGTGTTAAGATACATAGTGATGATTTCATCTTTGCTGTAATAATGCTCCATCAAATAGGCAAGAAATACTTCTTCCACCTTACGAGACATGATACGCTTGGAGGATAAGAATAAATTTTTTACTAATTGTTGGGTAATGGTACTGCCACCTTCTACGGTTTGCCCAGCTATGGTATTCGTATATAAGGCGCGACCAATGCTAAAAAAATCTACCGCTCCATGCTCATAAAAACGTTTATCTTCCGTAGCCACTAAAGCTTGTTTTACTATAGGGCTAATGTCTTCGCTGCGAACGCGATGCTCTAGTGGCACCCGTTTATCCATGGCCTCCTCTACAGCTTCTTTAAAATGAAAGAGACGTTTGATGCGGTCGATTCTGGAAAGTTGATCTTCCCCTTGTTCAATGGTTTGTTCTTTTATCGTATGCGCTACATGTTGCGTAGTCGTTTTAGCATCCTCTGGGGTATACCCAGCGAACCAATATAAACCACCAGCAGCAATGGCAAGCACAAGAATGAGTTTAAAAAGTGTTTTCATGGGTTCATCATATCACATCTAGGGTGTATCAACAATAGGACTTATAGAATCTTATAATAAAGTGGATTGTCCTTGTTATATACACATAAGATATTTGTAATGTAACAGAGTAGTGATGACGTTGAGATTGTTAGAGTTATAGTATTTTTAGTAAAAAACAATAGACATTATGATTTAGCCCTTAGCAATTATGAAATGATAGGTTATAGGGAATGGCTATGGAATAGCAACATATAGATTAAAAATGTATATAAAAGAATTTTTATAAAAAATACTTGCATTATTATGCAAGTGGTTGTATAATACGTTCATAAGATAGAAACAGGTACTGCATAGCAGTCATTTACACAAAGAAAGAGGTTTATTATGAGCAACATTAACAAAGTAGTATTAGCTTACTCCGGCGGTTTAGACACATCTGTTATTATTCCTTGGTTAAAAGAAAACTATGGCGCAGAAGTCATTGCAGTATGCGTAAACTTAGGTCAACCAGAAGATTATGACGCAGTAGAGAAAAAAGCCATCAAATCTGGTGCTACAAAAGCATACATTATTGATGCGCAAGAAGAATTTGTGTCTGACTACATTTGGCCAGTGGTCAAAGCAGGTGCTGTATACGAAGGCAAATACTTATTAGGTACTTCTTTCGCAAGACCATTGATTGCTAAAAAATTAGTAGAAATTGCCGCACAGGAAGGTGCTGATGCCATCGCTCATGGTGCGACAGGTAAAGGGAACGACCAAGTTCGTTTTGAATTGACTATCAAAGCACTTTCACCAAATACAAAAATCATTGCTCCATGGCGTGAGTGGGAATTGAAATCCCGGGAAGATTGCATGGAATATGCAGCGAAACACGATATTCCAGTAGTGGCTACTAAAAAACACCCATACTCCATGGACCAAAACGTATGGCATTTATCCCATGAAGGTGGCGATTTAGAAGATCCTAAGAATGCACCTAAAAATGATGTATATTTAGTTAGCAAATCTCCAGAAGAAGCTCCAGATGTACCAACTATGGTGACCATCGACTTCAAAGAAGGTGTTCCAGTAGCGGTGAATGGTCAAGCCATGTCTCCACTTACCATCTTACAAACTTTAAATGAAATCGGCGCAGCTAATGGTATTGGCATCGTGGATATTGTAGAAAATCGGTTAGTAGGCATGAAATCTCGTGGTGTCTATGAAAATCCTGGTGGAGCTATCATCATGTATGCCCATAGAGAATTAGAATATCTTTGCCTAGACAGAGCCACATACCATTATAAAGAGTTGGTGGCAAACAAATACGGAGAACTTGTGTATGATGGCATGTGGTTTGCTCCATTGATGAGCGCTTTACAAGCTTTCGTGGATAGCACACAACAAACAGTAACCGGTCAAGTTACATTGAAATTGTACAAAGGTAATATTATCAGCGCAGGATCTACATCTCCATATTCCTTGTATAACCAAGAATTTGTAACATTTGAAGAAGATGATGTATATAACCAAGCTGATGCAGAAGGGTTCATCAATTTATTCGGATTGCCTTTGACAATTAATGCATTAATGAAAGAGAAAGCAGGTTTAAAATAATGGCGAAACTTTGGGGCGGACGGTTTACCAAAGGGACGGATAAGGCAGTAGAGGACTTCACGTCCTCTATTTCCTTTGATTCCCGTATGCATAAAGAAGATGTGGCAGGCAGTATTGCCCATGCCACAATGCTAGCAGCGCAACACATCATTTCTAAGGAAGATAAGGACGCTATCGTAGCAGGTTTACAGGCTATTGAAAAGCAGATCGATGTAGGAGATTTTGAGTTCTCTGTGGCCTTAGAAGACATCCATATGAATATAGAAAAACGTTTAACCGATGCCATCGGTGAGGCAGGTGGACGTCTCCATACAGGTCGTAGCCGTAATGACCAAGTGGCGGTGGACTTACACATGTATATCCGTAAGGCCGTAGTACACATGGGGGAAGAACTTGTGAACTTGCAACAAGTCTTCTTAGAAGTAGCAGAAAAATACAAAGAGGTCATTATCCCTGGTTACACCCATTTACAACGGGCACAACCAGTGCTATTTAGCCATCATATGATGGCGTACTTTTCCATGATAAGCCGTGATTTCGATAATTTGCCCTTAATCTTTAAACATGCCAATGTAATGCCATTAGGGGCAGGGGCTTTGGCAGGTACGACCTATCCTATCGATCAAAACATAACAAAAGAATTGTTGCACTTCGATGCCATCTATGAAAATAGTATGGATGCTGTCAGCGACCGTGACTATGTACTAGAGTTTCTCAGCTTTGGGGCAAAAGTGATGATGCATTTAAGCCGTTTAAGCGAAGAATTAATCCTTTGGTCTAGCACAGAATTTGGATTCATCGAATTAGACGATGCACACTGTACGGGTTCCAGCATTATGCCACAAAAGAAAAATCCAGACGTATGTGAACTCGTACGTGGTAAAACAGGTCGTATCTACGGTCATTTGATGGGACTTCTTACAACCATGAAAGGCCTACCAATGACGTACAATAAAGATATGCAAGAAGATAAAGAAGGCGTTTTCGATACGATCGATACCTTGCATTTCGCTATCTCTATTACGGCGGATATGTTACGTCACATGAAAGTCAATGGAGACCATACAAAAGCAGTGTTGGACGATGATTTCTCCAATGCTACGGATATGGCGGACTATTTGGCGAAAAAAGGTGTACCATTCCGGGAAGCCCATGCCATTGTAGGGGCAGCGGTACAACATTGCATTGAAAAAGGATGTGTGTTGTTGGATCTTTCAGTAGAAGATTTCAAAGCTATTTCACATCACTTTGAGGCGGATATTTTGGATGCCATTACCATCGAAGCTTGCGTAGCAGGTCGCAGTAACTACAGTGGTACAGCGCCAGAGTGCGTAGCACGTCAAATGCAGATTGGACAAACAATCGTGGCAGAAGAAGTGGCACAAATCCAACAATGGAAAGAAAAAATTCATTTACAATAAATAGGTTTGTAGCAATATTCATATTGTCTTCTCTCATTCGTATAAAAGTGGCATCTGTAAATGGTATATGGGGCGATTCTGGTTTAGCAAGACTATCGCAACTATGCAAAAAAGCAACGGCAAATCCGTTGCTTTTTTGAGATAAGTTCAATATCCTCAATCCTTGTCTTCTTCATTTTCTTTTACAATATTTTTTTGTGAATTTTTTTCAGAGAGTTTTTGATCGATATACTTATTAATATTTTCATAAAATTCTTTGGTTGTCTCACTATCCAATTTTGTCGAATTATGAATTTGATTAACTTGGTTGACTTTCAAATGAACAGATTGAATACCGTAAGAGGCTTGTTTTTGGCGGAGTGTTTCTAATTGTTCTTCTGAAAGCGGATTGCCAACAATCGTCAAGACCAATTCATTTTTGTTTGACTTGTAGACTTGACTAATGACCGTATGATTGGTAAACTCTTTTCCTACAAACTGTTTGATTCCTTCTTTTCGTGCCTGCTCTATGGTCAGCGTGACTGCTGAATAGGTGGCTGGAAGAATTAATAATACAATCAAGGATATCAACCCAATTCTCATTTTAATGTTTAGCTCTTTAAATGAGCGTAAGGGAGATTTTCTCATCAAAATTCTTGTTCCAACAATATTGGTTAGCATGATAAAGACACAGTTAATTAAGAAAAGATAGAGAGCGCCATATATAAATTGTACATTTCCATTCGCTAAACCATAGCCGGCAGTACAGATAGGTGGCATCAGAGCTGTTGCAATGGCTACTCCTGGCACGATATTGTTCGTTTCTTTTTTTCTTGAACCAATGACACCTGCTATCCCACCTGCAATAGCAATGAGAACATCCCAAATGGTTGGAGAGGTTCGAGCAATCAACTCGCTGCTTGCATAAGATATGGGAGAAATCCAGAAATACAGAGCTGAGACAAGCAAACTGACCAATACTTGAGTCAATAAAACATTTAAAGATTGCTTGATTAAACGGGTATCAAAAATAGCTAACCCGAATCCCAGTCCAACAATCGGTGTCATAAGAGGGGAAATCAGCATGGCTCCAATAATAACAGCTGTTGAATTCATATTTAAACCTATAGAGGCAATAAAAATCGCGCACATCAAAATTACTGTATCGCTTAATCGAACATGAAGATCATCATATAATTTATCACGGTATTCACGTGCTGAATAGTTTCCTGTCATGGGGTACTCCTTTTATTTCATATAATCTTGTTTCCGCATGGGTGGTGGTAGAGAGATTTCTGTCTAATCTTCCATGGTTTTAATTCATACCGATTATTCTTTTAAAAATTATCCTTTACGTATCTCTTAGGTCAGCCTTAACATTATATCAAAATTTTCGGTATTTCTCTAAAGAAATCCATTAATTTAACAGATAGAAAAAGTAAGAAATTTTGCTTCATTTTCCAACAAAATTTGCCACTGTCATTTAAAATATTGGGAAAGTAAATATCGAAAATATATGATATAATCAATATATATTTTTGTTACTAAATACTATGAGGTACTAACAATGAAATTAATCTCTTGGAATGTGAATGGCTTGCGTGCAGCTATGACAAAAGGATTTATGGATGCATTCGATGCATTAGATGCAGATATGTTCTGCTTACAAGAAACAAAATTACAACCAGAACAAATTGAAATGGTCTTGCCAAATCATGAACAATATTGGAATAGTGCGGTAAAAAAGGCTATAGCGGCACGGCTATTTTCACAAAAGAAAAGCCAATTTCCGTAGTGAATGGTATTGGCATTGAGGAACATGACCAAGAAGGACGTGTGATCACGGCGGAATATGAAAAGTTTTATTTAGTTACGTGCTATACACCGAATAGCCAACGTGAATTGGCTCGTTTGGAGTACCGCATGGAATGGGAAGTGGCATTCCGCGAGTATTTGCTAGCATTAGATGCGAAAAAGCCGGTCATCTTGTGTGGTGATTTGAACGTAGCACACCAAGAAATTGACTTGAAAAACCCTAAAACAAATCGTAAAAATGCTGGTTTCAGTGATGAAGAACGTGAAAAAATGACAGAACTGCTAGCAGCTGGATTTACAGATACATTCCGCTATTTATACCCTGATGCGGTAGATGCCTACAGTTGGTGGTCCTATATGGGGAAAGCTCGTGAACGGAACGTGGGATGGAGAATTGACTATTTCTTAGTGTCCAACAGCATTGCCGATAAAATCCAAGAGGCGAAGATTCATGCAGATATTTTTGGATCTGACCATTGCCCAGTGGAACTAGTTATGGATTTATAATTTCTAGGATGAGCGTGCATTATGTCACTATTACGTTTTGAAAATATCTCTTTAATGCTTCATGGTCGCCAGATTTTAGGGGATATTTCTTTTGAGGTTCAACAAGGTGAAAGCATCACCATCATAGGTCCATCGGGGAGTGGTAAAAGTACAATTTTGAAATTGGCTAGCTCCTTGATATCTCCTACGGGAGGTACGATTTTCTTTCATGGTAGACCTGTAGAAAGCTATGCGCCGACGGAGTATCGCAAACGAGTAGCCTGTTGTTTCCAGCAGCCCTATTTATTCGGACAAACAGTGCGAGGTAATCTAGCATTTCCTTTTACTATACGGGGTCGTGCTGTTGACGAAGCAAGAATCAAAGAGTTATTTGATTTGTTTCGTATGGATCTACAGTTGTTAGAGAAGTCGAATACAGAGTTATCCGGTGGTGAAATGCAACGAATTTGCTTGATTCGGAGTGTACTGTTTGCCCCTGAGGTGTTGTTATTAGATGAGGTGACATCTGCCTTGGACACGGAAAATACGGAGTGGGTAGAACAAGGTCTTATGCAGTTACATAAAGAAGGCTTAACCTTGTTACAGGTGACCCATAATCTAGACCAAAGTCTTCGTATGGGGCAACGTCGTATCACCGTGAAAGAAGGTCGTATTGCAGATTGTGAGGTGCTACATGGGGAGCTTTAATGCCTTATCTAATGAATCCTTACTGATGGCAACAGTACTCATCGTTATGACTGTTATCGTGTCCTATCAACAGCGGTTGCGATTGGAACTAGAAATATTGCACAGTGCCTTGCGAGCAGTCGTACAGCTTGTGGTAGTAGGTTATCTATTGCATTTCATTTTTGGCGCTGACAATCCTTTGTTTACCGGTGGTGTATTGTTGGTGATGCTGATCAGTGCTGCTATAAATGGGGGTAAACGGGGACCTGGTATCAAACATGCCTCCTGGATTGCAGGTGTCAGCATCGGCATTGGTGCTATCTTTACCTTAGCGGTATTGTTAAGTGCTAATGTTTTGTCCTTTACGCCGTATCAAATGATCCCTGTAGGAGGCATGGTTATGTCAGGGGCGATGGCGGCAGTAGGATTATGTTTCGGCCAAATTACAACGAACTTTGAGAGTCGCCAACAAGAGATTCAGATTAAGCTAGCCTTGGGTGCTACGCCTATGCAGGCCTGTAAAGCTATTTTGCGAGCAGCTCTTATCTTTAGTTTGCAACCTACCATTGATAGTGCGAAAACCTTGGGTATTGTGTCCTTACCGGGGATGATGACAGGCTTAATCTTAGCAGGCATGAGTCCTATGGAGGCCATTAAATACCAGATTATCGTTATTTTCATGTCCTTTTCAACCATATCCATTGCCATTGCTATAGCAGGATACTTGAGTTGTCGACAATTTTTCAATGCAAAAGAACAGCTGATTCTATCTGATTCGTGATAGAATCAGCTTCTTTTTTACAAAAGTGTTTTTAAAGTTTTAATTTACCTATAAAATAAGTAGGATTTTTTGAAAATCTATAGTCATAAGGAATGAGTTGTGTTACTATTAGGATATACACATTCTATTTATATGTAAAACGAGGTGGTATTATGGCAAATTACAACCCTTACGAAAATATGCTGCAAACATTAGACTTAGCAGCGGACACATTGGGCATTCCACGCAATGACTATGAAGTGTTGCGTCACCCTGAACGTGAAATGAACGTGGCTATTCCAGTACAAATGGATGATGGACATGTGGAAGTATTTACTGGCTACCGATGCCAACATAGCTCCGTTCTTGGCGCATCTAAAGGTGGATTGCGCTTTCACCCAGATGCAGATGAAAATGAAGTGCGTGCATTAGGTGCTTGGATGACCATCAAAAATGCCATTGCTCATTTACCATATGGTGGTGGCAAAGGCGGTATCAAGGTAGATCCGAAAAAACTAAGTGAAAGAGAGTTGGAACGTTTAACACGTGGTTTCGTTCGTAAAATTGCTCCTATCATTGGAGTAGAACGAGATGTGCCAGCTCCTGATGTGAACACAAATCCGCAAATCATGTCTTGGATTGTCGATGAGTACAGTGCGTTAACTGGTCAATGGACACCAGGGATCGTAACAGGTAAACCATTAGCAATTGGTGGTTCTTTAGGTCGTAATGAAGCAACAGGCCGTGGCTGTATGTTTACATTACTTTCCTACTTGGAAAAACAAGGTAAATCTATTAAAGATTTGACGATTGCTGTACAAGGTTTTGGTAATGTAGGATCTGTTGGTGCTTTATTGATGCATCGTGAAGGTGCTAAAATCGTTGCCATCGGTGATGTACATGGATCTCTGTACAATGCAAACGGCATCGATGTAGAAAAAGCTTACGAATATGCAAACTCTCATGGCCGTTCTTTAGAAGGCTACGAAGAGCCAGGTATGACAAGAATCCCTAATCCAGATTTATTGTTATTGGATGTAGACGTGCTATACTTAGCGGCCTTAGAAAACCAAGTGAACGAAGCCAATATGAAAGAAGTAAAAGCAAAATTAATCTTGGAAGGTGCTAACGGACCATTAACGAAAGATGCAGACTTATACTTCTTTGAAAAAGGTATTCCTGTATTGCCAGATGTATTAGCCAATGGCGGTGGCGTGGTTGTATCCTACTATGAATGGGTACAAAATAAAGCTGGTTTCTACTGGTCTGAAGAAGAAGTAAACGAAAAATTAGCGAAGAATATGAAAAAAAGCTTTGAAGAAGTATGGGCTATGCAAGAAGAATTTAAAGTATACCCAAGGTTGGCTGCGTACATGGTGGCATTGCGTCGCTTAGTAGAAGCATTAAAAATTAAAGGATATAACGGCTAATGTATTTCCTGTCTATGTATTTTAAATGATGCCATACTTGCTAGAGAGTTAGATGCTATAATGATCACTAGATAGTCAGATGGAAACATAGATTGTAACGGTATATGAGAAAAGGAACTATACAAGATCGAATGATCTTTGCATAGTTCCTTTTTTGTGCTTTGTATAGGTTTTACTAAAGAAGAAAGGTCCTCCGTCTATTTTACAATAGACGGGGGACCTATTAGGTATACATCAGAGTTTTACTTAATATGTTTACTACCACGTTCTGTCATCGGTGTGCCATTTTGGCAGAGTGGGCATGCATCAGCTTCAAATGTTGGTACAGTTAAGTTTAACAAGGCTTGTACTTTTTCTTTTGGTACGCCAAAGTCTGCTTTACCACCGCTGCGGTTTACAAGAAGGCCTACGCCAACGATTTCACCACCAGCTTCGTTTACAACATCTACTACTTCACGAACGGATCCGCCTGTGGTTACAATGTCTTCTACGATAAGAACACGTTGTCCTTTTTCAATGCGGAAACCACGACGTAATGTCATTTTACCTTTTTCTCGTTCTGTAAAGATAGCACGAGTGCCTAAGGCTTTACCTACTTCGTGAGCCAATAAGATGCCACCAGTCATAGGTCCGATCACAAGCTCTACATTTTGATCTTCAAAACGACGAGCTAACTCTTGGCATAATTGTTCTGTATATTTTGGATGGGATAAGACGTTAAATTTTTCTACATACATAGGGCTGTGAAGGCCAGATGTTAGCAAGAAATGTCCTTCTAAAATAGCTTGTGTGTCGATCAATAATTGTTTTATATTCTCTTCTGTCATCATTTTTAAACTGTCTCCATTTCCTCAACAATTAAACGAACTGCTTCTTGTGGATTTTCTGCTTGTGTAATTGGTCGTCCTACCACAATGCGAGAGGCCCCATCTTGTAAAGCGCTACTAGGGGTAGCAATACGTTTTTGGTCGTTAGTAGCCGCAAACGATGGACGGATACCTGGTGTGACGATTAAGAAATCTTCTCCGCAGGCTTCACGAATAAGTTTCGCTTCTAATGGGGAAGCCACAACGCCATCTACACCAGCCTCTTTAGCTAGTTTAGCTAGTTTTACTACATGGTCTGAAATTGGTAAAGATCCACCAATAGCGGACCAGTTTTCATCATCAAAGCTGGTTAGCGCTGTAATCGCCAATAGTTTAGGACGCTCAATGCCTAGTTCAGCAGCTTGTTCTTTGGCGGCGTTCATAGCGGCTTCCATCATCACTTTGCCACCTTGACTGTGGATGGTGATTAACTTGGCCCCCAAACGAGTTAATGATTTAATACCATGGGCTACCGTATTTGGAATATCATGTAACTTCAAGTCAAGAAATACGGATTTATTGTGGTCCCGTAAAAATGCTACAGTTTGTTCACCTGCTGCATAAAATAATTCCATACCAACTTTATAATAGCTGACGGAATCGCCTAAGGATGTTACGATGGATTTCATCTCCTCTAGTGAGGACACATCTAAGGCTACAATTAAACGATCATCTGCCATAGGAACCTCCTTGTTTCACAAATCGTACTATTATTTCATAGTTTATAGTGAAAGTCAAGAACTTTATATATTCGTTGAAATTTGAATGACTATAATTTATAATGAAACTACAATTGGATACGTATTTGATAGGAGATGAAACTATGAAATTAGTTGTGACAGTGGTAGGGCAAGACAGAGTAGGTATTATTGCGGGAGTGACTCGTGTGTTAGCGGACAATGAAGTAAATGTAGTATCCATTAACCAAACTATTTTGGATGGTATCTTTAATATGATCATGATGTGTGAGGTCAGTGACTCCGCTGATTTAAGTGGTATCCAAAAAGCTTTAGCAGCAGAAGGAGAACGATTAGGGGTTCAAATTTTAGCGCAAAATGCAGCCATCTTTTTAAGCATGCATCGAGTGGGATAAGCGAGGGTACCTATGTTAAGTATTGAAAATATTTTAGAAACGAATCGGATGATTCAAGATAATAAGTTAGATGTGCGGACCATCACGATGGGGATTAGCCTATTAGGATGTATCTCGGAAGATGGGGAGCGCATGTGCACTCGTATTTACGACCATATTACGAAGGAAGCAGAATATTTAGTGAAAACAGGGGAAGATTTAGAGCGTGAACTAGGAGTACCTATCATTAATAAACGTATTTCTGTGACACCAATTTCTTTAATTGGTGGTGCCTCCAACTTACCCAACTATGTGTCCATCGCTCGTGCCTTAGATCAAGCAGCAAAAGCAGTAGGTGTAAATTTCATTGGCGGGTTCTCTGCCTTAGTATCGAAAGGGTATACAGAGGGAGATCGCAAGCTCATAGCTTCCATTCCTGAAGCGTTAGCGACAACAGATATCGTGTGTAGCTCCGTAGGTATCGGTTCTACAAAGGCAGGCATCAATATGGATGCAGTGGCTGACATGGGGCACATTGTGAAAGAAACAGCCCGTCTCACAGCCGATAGAGATGCTTTGGGTTGTGCGAAGCTAGTGATTTTCTGCAATCCTGTAGAAGATAATCCGTTCATGGCAGGGGCTTTCCATGGGGTCACAGAAGGTCAGACAACAATTAGTGTTGGCGTCAGTGGTCCCGGAGTAGTAAAACATGCTTTGGAATCTGTAAAAGGTGAACCATTTGATGTAGTAGCGGAAACGATTAAACGGACAGCTTTCAAAATTACTCGTGTGGGACAATTAGTAGCACAAGAGGCATCACGTAGATTGAATAAACAATTTGGTATTATTGATATTTCTTTAGCACCCACACCTGCCGTAGGGGACTCTGTAGCACATGTGCTAGAAGAAATGGGGTTAGAAGCGTGCGGTACCCATGGTACTACGGCAGCTTTGGCCTTGTTGAACGATGCTGTGAAAAAAGGTGGCCTTATGGCATCTTCTCACGTAGGTGGATTAAGTGGTGCTTTCATTCCTGTCAGTGAAGATAAGGGCATGATTGATGCGGTTACATTAGGCAGTTTGTCCTTAGATAAATTAGAAGCTATGACTTGTGTTTGCTCTGTGGGACTAGATATGATTGCTGTCCCTGGGGATACGTCGGCAGCCACTATCTCAGCTATCATTGCAGACGAGGCAGCTATCGGTATGATTAATAATAAAACTACCGCGGTACGACTCATTCCTGTACCAAATAAGACCGTAGGAGATATTGTAGAGTTTGGTGGACTCTTGGGATATGCACCGATTATAAAAGTGCATCCATTTAGTTCGGAAGAGTTCATTCGTCGTGGTGGTCGTATTCCGGCGCCGGTACGTAGTTTGACTAACTAATACCTGTATACTAAGTATGAAAGTGAGGTTATCTCATGAAACAAATTGTTGTGATGGAACCATTAGGAGTATCCGAAACATTGTTACAATCCCTAGCGGAGCCTTTCAAGGCAGAAGGCTATGAACTAGTCGTATACGGCACAAAGGAAACCAATCAAATAAAATTATTGGACCGTGTTCGTCAGGCGTCTATCATTATCTTGGCGAATCAACCTTTGTCAGGTGAGATCATTCGCCAATGTCCAAAGTTGGAGTTTATTTCAGTGGCTTTCACAGGAGTAGACCATATTGATTTGGAGGCATGTCATGAAAAAGGTATCATTGTGAGCAATGCGGCAGGCTATTCCACACAAGCCGTTACAGAATTGGTGTTTGGATTAGCCATTTCCGTACTTCGTAATGTATTGCCTTGCGATGGTCGCACACGGACAGGCGGTACCAAAGATGGACTACCTGGATTTGAATTGTATGGAAAAACCTTTGGTATCGTGGGAACAGGCGCAATCGGTAGTGCGGTGGCACGCATTGCAAAAGCCTTTGGCTGCAAGGTCATCGCCTATAACCGTTCAGAAAAACCGGAACTAGTGGCAGAAGGGATTACTTTTACAGACCTAGACACAGTGGTACAAGAAGCAGATATTCTATCCTTACATGTACCATTAACAGAAGAGACACGCCATGTAATCGATGCGAAACGCATTGATATGATGAAAGATACAGCCGTGTTAATCAATACGGCGCGTGGACCTGTGGTGGATAACGAAGCTTTGGCGAAAGCCTTGCATGCCGGTAAATTACGTGGCGCAGGCATCGATGTATTTGAAGTAGAACCGCCAATCCCAACAGACCATCCATTATGCGATGCACCTCGTACAGTATTAACACCACACATTGCCTTTGCGAGCCAAGAAGCATTTGTTACACGGGCTCATATCGTGATGGATAATATTGTGGCATTCCTAAAAGGGGAGCCTGTGAATCGGGTGTGCTGAGATATTCATAGAAATCACATATAACCATAGCACTATATATACACATCTCCTATAGTGATTGCAATTTCCTTTCAATCGTCCTATAATACTTTGTATTACGTTTTAACATACAATGGTACGCCCTAAATGGACTCATAGAAAGGATGATTGGATGAGACCTGTACATACATTACCAAGCTATAGCTTTGGAGGACACGAAATTTTTGACACCATAGGAGAGTATACGAAACAGTTAGGCAAGAAAACTGTTATTATCGGTGGAGATACATCGTTATCTGTGGCATTACCTTTCTTGCAACCAGCCCTAGAAACAGCTGGAGTTGAAGTACTAGAGGTGGTACATTTTGGCGGTGAATGCGCCTATGCAGTAACGAATGAATTAGCGAAAAAGGAATCTTTGCAGGCAGCGGATTTCCTTATCGGTGTGGGCGGCGGTAAGGCCCTAGATACCACAAAATTAACAAGTATTGCATTAGGGGATATTCCTGTCATCACAGTGCCTACCATTGCCGCTACTTGTGCGGCTACATCGGAGGCGATTGCCATTTATACTTTGGACCATACCTTTGATAGCGTAGCCTTCCTAAAACGTCCTGCAGTGCATACATTTATTGATGCAGACATTTTGGTGAAAGCCCCAAGTCAATATTTCTGGGCAGGTATGGGTGATACCATAGCGAAGCATTATGAAACGCATATGGCTACACGTGGTCGTGACTTGTCTTATAACGTACAAGTAGGCTTGTCGTTATCCAAGATGTGTGCAGAACCAATTTTCGCACATGGTCGTGAAGCTCTTACTGCTAATGAGCAAGGGGAACGCAATCGTCTTTTTGATGAATTGGTGATGGCCGTTGTACTGACCACAGGTATTGTATCTGGTTGCATGCCAGGAGATTTCAATAGTACCATTGCTCATGCTGTGTGTTATGGTTGCGCCGAAGACCCTCATACGGAAGAACACCACCTTCACGGTGAAATGGTAGCCTATGGCTTATTAGTGTTGTTTGCAGCAGACAAGCAAGATGAGGAGTTAAGTCGCTGGTTACCTGTGTATCGTCAAATTGGATGGCCTACGAAACTTTCAGATATGGGATTAACAAAAGAACATATCCCAATGATCGTGAAAAAAGCATCCTCCGTTCGTGATGTGGTCATCAGCCCTTATGTAGTAACAGAAGAATTGCTTACAGAAGCCATTTTGAAAGTAGAAGCGCACAACTAATCTATGCGAACATAGTTCGTATAGTACTGATCAACAGGTATCTCTAGTAGAAAGAGGTACCTGTTTGTGCTATGATGGGGGTATGTTTACGCTATACATTGGATTGGCATGGCGTATGTTAGGAACTTGAGTCAGATTTTGGTGCCTATGAAATACTGGTGGTAGATATAAGCGATGCTTACTACTAGAAGGGTCTCAACTCATAGGAGTGGTGTCTAATATAGCGAAATGTATATGGAACGAGATAAACCGGGTGTACATGATTAGGACGATAAGTGCTAACAATGAGAAGATAGGAGTAATGGACGACTATGGAACGAATATCATGGAATGAAATAGATTTTGTAAAGGTAGGCAATGCTACAGATACGATTGGAAAAACAGGATTGACTGTATTGCGCTTTCCTGATGGTGCCCGAGGGGGACTGCATATTAGTGGCGGTGGTCCTGCGGCCCGTGAAAGCGGTGTCCTAGATCCGACGACAGCGCCAACGCCGGTGAATGCCTTGGTCTTAGGTGGAGGATCCGCCTTTGGGCTATGTGCCAGCGATGGTATCATGCAATCCTTAGAAGCGCGGAATATTGGATTTCCCACAGCTTATGGCGTAGTTCCCATTGTATGCCAAAGTGATATTTACGATTTATCTTATGGCAATCCCAAAGCACGCCCTACGGTAGAGATGGCTCGTGATGCTTGTGAAAGGACTTTCACAAGTACAGAACCTATGTCTGGGAATGTAGGTGCTGGGACAGGGGCGACCGTAGGCAAGGTGTGCGGCATGGAACGGGCTATGAAGGGCGGTATCGGTTATGCGGCAGCGAAACTAGGGGATCTCGTAGTAGGCGCCGTCGTGGTAGTGAATGCCTGTGGCAATGTGTACGATCGACAGGGTCGTGCCCTAGGGGGTGTTATGGATGAAGGGCGTCAGCACATATTGGATGCTTGTCAGCTGATATTTGACCAATATGAAGGAATTAGTGAAAGTAAACCTCTATTAGGTGAATCTGTGACATCTAGGGTGGGTAATGAGCCGTTACAGGGTAGTCATTCCCAATATGAAGCGGCCCTAGGTATGGAAAAAGGAAACACTACTATCGGCGCTATTGTGACGAATGCTGCCTTTCATAAAGGGGAATTAACTAAGATTGCCATGATGGCTACGAATGGCTATGCACGGTCTATTCGACCAGTGGGGACCCTGTCCGATGGGGATACAATTTACGCCTTTTCTGTGACTGCAGAGTCTGAAATTCTGTGTGGGATAAGTAAGCCTATAGTAGGCGATGTGAATGTGGTAGGCACTTTGGCTGCGGAGTTAATGTGCGAAGCCATCGAAGATGCTATGCGATCTAGCAAGATAGATAATTCCGAGTTTTTAACAAATATAATTGATTTACACGAAGTGAAAATTTAAAATATATAAAAAATACTTGCATTTTATATGAAAGTACTATATAATAACTCTTGTATTATTCCTCGATAGCTCAGCAGGTAGAGCAATCGGCTGTTAACCGATCGGTCGTAGGTTCGAGTCCTACTCGAGGAGCCATACAAGGCCCGTTGGTCAAGCGGTTAAGACACCGCCCTTTCACGGCGGTATCGGGGGTTCGATTCCCCCACGGGTCACCATATGGACGATTAGCTCAGCTGGGAGAGCGCCTGCCTTACAAGCAGGATGTCGGCAGTTCGATCCTGTCATCGTCCACCATAGCTAAGAACCATCCGAATGGATGGTTCTTTTTTTATGTCGGCATTTGTGTCGTCACTTATGATGCTATGTAGCCTGTGGCGTTCTTAACTTAATGGCAAAAGGGAAGAGCACGGTATACCCCTCTCAAACGGCATTTCATGATGTTTGTTTGGGGCACACCGTGCTCTTCTTGCGTTTGTGAGAGTTAGGTAGTAAGGGAACGCCACAAGGTTACTACGCCTAACTGCGTTCCTCAGGGGAAGGTTACTAAATAGTAAAAGGGAAGAGCACAGTATACTCCTCTCAAACGGCATTTCATGATGTTTGTTCGGGGCACACCGTGCTCTTCTTGTGCTTGTATGATTTAGGTAAAAAGGAACGCCACAAGGCTACTACTCGTAACGGCGTTCCTCAGAGGGAGGTTGTTTTGGACTACGTTGTGATTTTCTGTGTGTAGGATATTGGTATGAATGCCATAAGGTGTAACTATATTATGGTACTGTTTCTATGAGAGTATTACAAGGCTGTGTATGCTTACAAGTTGGGGAGTTGGTGTATACTTTAGGTAATATAATTAGAGAAAAAATCTAGGAGGGATAGCTATGAGCGGATTTGTGCAGCCAGATAAAGAGGCAGAAAAAGCATTTCGGAAGATGGTGAAGGATAGTATTCTATTGATGCTAGCATCGTTATAATAAAAAGCTGTAACACAATGTACTATTGGGTCACAGCTTTTATATTTATTCGTTCGAAAATAATACACATTATGACGAACATATGTTATACTGTTAATGAAGAGTAAAACGTGGTTTAGGTTCATCTCCGAAAGGGGGTGATGCTATGTCAGTATTTGAAATACTTTCCCTAGGGATTAATTTCTTAATGCTCATAGTAGCGATTATCACCTTATATGTAATACTACAACGTAAGTAGTGTTTCTATAAAAGAAACCGTGCCTAATGTAAAGAGAAGTATCTCATCACGTTAGGCACAAAAATCAATTTTTTGATGAGCCTAACGCGCCACACGTTTTGCTCTTCTTTATATATAGGATAGCATATTTTGCAAAAAAGGTAAATGCAATCGTCTTTATATAAGGTCAAATATGGTAAAATATAGGTAGAATAGCAGAGGAAAAGATAGTATAAAGTGGGAAACCGTGAAAAGGTTTTTTGCTATATTTTGACCAAATTATGGATAGACCCAATAAGGTCTAAAAGATACGTATTGGAAGATGACTTAGGCACCAATAACTAAGATGAAATGGAAAATCTATGAAAGACAAACGAACGTTAACATATACAATTGAAAATACGATAGCACCGACGTTAGGGGAATGGCTAGATATTCATCAATTTCCTCGGAAAACGATGAAAGAACTCTTCAGGGCCAAGGCTGTTCGATTAGATGGACAACTGTGTACGGCGAAATCTGAACTTTCACAGGGGATGGTATTAGAAATTATCCCTTTAAAAGAGAGCCTTGACCACGATTCAATAGAAATACCCTTAACAATAGTCTATGAAGATGAAGATATTCTTATTGTAGATAAAGCATCAGGAATCACGATGAATTCGAAAGAACAAGTATCCTTAGCGAATGGAGTAGCCCACTATTTTAAAATACATAAGATTTACGGAAAAGTACGATTTTTAAATCGTTTGGATCGAGACACGTCTGGATTGGTAGTAGTAGCCAAGCATGGTTTGGCACAGCACTTTTACCAAATGCAGATGGATGACAATCGGTTGGAAAAATGGTACCGAGCGACGGTACAAGGGCGATTGGCACAAGCTCATGAGGTACTAGAATTACCTATCCGCAAAAGTGCAGATGGCATCCATCAAGAGGTACACCCAGAGGGTGTGATGACAAAAACGGAATATGAAGTACTACACTATGATGCGGCACAAGATACAACAGATGTGCGTATTCGCTTGTGGACGGGCAAGACCCATCAAATTCGAGTGACTATGGCACATATAGGATATCCCTTGGTATATGATCCGTTGTATGCTGATGAGGGAGTGTTGGAATCCAGACAGAGTGCATGGGGGATAGATGAGGCACAATGTCATAAAGGCTTGCAACAAGAGGTAACGAATACAGCGAAAGGACAGATAAAAGACATAGGTAAGACGTTTGCCCTTAGGGCCTATCGCTTAGTGTGCTATCACATGCGAACAGGTGAGCAAATCGTAATAGAAGTACAATAGCCGTATATTGTTATAACTGTAGTTAATAACCTAATTCTTACCAATACTATAAAAAACGCGAAAAAGCACGAGAACTAAAATCGTGCGCGAAATCGCGTTTTTTGTGTGCGAAAATTTTAGAATCGTGCTTTTTTGTTCCATATTTAGTTTCTATGTGTGATATAAAAAGCTATCGCTATTATGTTGTAGGGATGACCATAGCACTCTCCACTATTTATGGCAGGTAATGCACACCCAGTTGTTTTCTGTAGTAGTAGATAAATTGATAAATCCAGCCGCTGAGGCTGCATCGATAAGTGTTTGTTCTTCTCCCTCTTGAATGCCACTCATAATGAATACGCCCTTTGGTTCTAGACAACGGTAGGCATCGTCTAATAAACGTAACAAGATAGGGGTAATAATATTAGCCACGATGATAGAGGCAGTGGTACTAATGCCTTCTAGCAAATTATTCGTTTGTACTTGCACTACGGACGCTAGCTGGTTTAGTTCAACGTGATGTTGTGCATTAGCCGTGGCGTTTTCATCCAGGTCGAAAGCAGTCACAAAACGAGCGCCGAGAGCACCTGCGGATAGAGCAATAATCCCAGATCCGGTGCCTACGTCGAAGACCGTACTTTTAGGGGTTAAATGCTGAGACATCGCTTGGATCGCCAATCGTGTAGTAGGATGGTCGCCAGTACCAAAGGCAATGCCTGGTTCGATGCGGATCACACGTTCATCATCGCGAGGACTATACTCCGCCCAATCGGGAATAATCGTCAAATGTTCCGTCATTGAAATCGGAGGATATTGTGTTTTCCAATCATCCCAACCAGACTCATCAGCCATAGTAATAGATAGATTGAGGGGGCCGAAATCCATGGTGAAAGTACTTTGTAACTGCTGAATCTCACTGTTGATGAGAGCTTCTAAGTCATCGACAGCATATAGGTCGGGATCGATATAAGCTTTCACAGTCACATCAGAGGAATCATACAGCTCCTCACGGTCTGGTTTGATAATACCAAATCCATCATCTGTGAGTTGATCAAATTCATAGGGATCTTCCGTATAGACCCCTTCTGCACCTAGTGCGAGCAATGTATCTGTTATAAGTTCAGACGCTTCATGTGTCGTGGTCAGTGTAATTTCTAGCCATGCCATAGTGGTACCTCGTAAATAAAACGCAAATAAAACACAAATGCAACGTAAATATAGTGTATATATAACAAAAGCATAACGTAATCATAAGCGGTTATATTATCATGTATACTAACGTATCTGTAGTTCGAAGTCGTGTTCACCGTTACTAATGACGACGTTAGTTATCACTAGTATACTATCATATCTGTCATACTTAGCGAAACCGCTTCTTGTAGGAAATTCTAAATATAGTACTATCTAATACATAGGGAGCACTTTCATTTGCAAAAACTGCGATTTTTTCCATTGAAGAAAAATTCATTTGCAAAAAGTGCGAAAATTTCCATTGAAAGTTTGCATTGTTACCAAGGTGGGAAAAATGCTATATTTTAAACTCAATGTAGATATACTCAAGTCATGCTAGAGGCTCACAAATTCATAGTAATGGGGATATAAGAAAAGGATAGCCGAGTCAATCTCAGCTATCCTTTTTGCGTTACATATTATTTTTTCTTAAGTTTGTACGCAATGTACAGAGCACCAATCCAAACGGGAATGATGTAGATGGACGTGCGCATGGAATCCATTGTTAACATAACGCCTACTGCCATAGCGATGAAGGCAAAGCAGAAGTAATTTGTAAACGGATACAAGATGGATTTGAATTTCAATTCATCAAGGCGACCCTCACGAGCAAATTGTTTGCGGAATTTAAGGTGCGTCACTGGAATGATGAACCATGCAATGATGAGACCAGCTACGATGATAGCCAATAATTGTAGGAACACATCACTAGCACTTGGGAAGATGTATGTTAAGAATACAACGATCAAGGCTAAGGCTGCACAGAACAAGGTAGCGATCAATGGCACTCCTGTAGCTGTTAAATTCTTGAAGATTTTAGGTGCATCACCAGATAATGCCATGCTGTGCAAAATACGAGAATTACTGTATAGCAAGCTATTGTACACAGATAATGCGGCTACTACAACAACGAAGTTCAAGATATGTGCGGCTGCGGGAATGCCAATGTTCGTAAAGATTTGGACAAATGGACTCGCATGAGTACCTAATTCGTTCCATGGAGATAGTGCCATGATGATAGTCATCGTACCTACATAGAAAATCAGGATACGAGCTAACAACTCGTTAATCGCTTTTGGTAACGTTTTTTCAGGATTTTCAGCTTCCCCAGCAGTGATACCAATGAGTTCCACCCCACCAAAGGAGAACATCACCACAGCGATAGAGGCGATGAAACCATACGCACCATTTGGAAACAATCCGCCGTGAACCCAAAGATTAGAGAAGTTTTGCGGAAATGTACCCATATCTCCGAAAAAGATGAGGAAGATGCCGAAACCAATCATAGCAATGATGGCAACCACTTTAATGAGTGATGCAAAAAATTCCACTTCTCCATAGGCACGTACATTGATGAGATTAATCGCCGTCACTAATGTAATACAAGCTAGTGTAGTCATCCAATGGGGAATACCAGGTAACCAGAAATCTAAGTATACTGAAATAGCAGCAAGTTCCGCCATACTGGCAAGCATGTACACAATCCAGTAATTCCAACCAGATAAATAGCCAGCAAAGGAAGACCAATATTTACTTGCAAAATAAGTAAAAGAGCCAGACACAGGTTCACGAACTGACATTTCTCCTAGCATACGCATTAAAAAGAAAATAAAGATACCAGTTAATAAATAGGAGAAAATAACACCTGGTCCTACTAATTGGATTGTTGGGGCAGATCCGTAGAAGAGGCCGGTCCCCACAGAGGCGCCTAAGGCGATCATTTGCATGTGTCGACTTTTCAGTCCACGATGCAATGACGTCTTTGATTCATTATCTTTCATACTATATAACTCCCTTCCCATGTATGTTCTGAAATGATATATCTAATAGAATACCATAAACTATAGAATTAACCTAGTAAAATTTTAGTTTAGTAGAGAAGTAACGGATATATAGGTAACTATAAGTGATACTAGTTTTTTTCATACATGACTCTATACTATGCGTAATTTGCATATATAAAATCCAGTATATTCAAAGGAGTTTATAAAAGTATGTAGAATTACTTAAACAATAGACTGTTTTCGGCTGTAAAGGAGGACGATGTTCATGAAAGAATATACTAGTGATTTGATCAGAAACGTGGCGGTGGTCTCCCATGACGGGGCGGGTAAAACAGCATTAGTAGAGGCATTATTATTGTCTTGTGGTGCTGTAGACTTTGTTGGTAAAGGTCAAGATAATAAACATATTATGGACTTTGAGCCAGAAGAAATCAAACGGAATGTCACTATCCAATTAGGCATGGCGCCTTGTGAATGGAAAGGTCATAAAATTAACTTCATTGATACTCCAGGTTATTCTGAGTTTCATGGGGAAGTGCGGTCTGCTTTGCGCGCAGCAGACGGTATGCTTATGGTATTATCTGCTAGTACAGGCGTAGAAATCGATACCATTCGTGCTTGGGAGTATGGCGTAGAATTGCAAATGCCTCGTATGGCTTTCATCAATAAAATGGACGTTGAAAAAGCAGACTTCTTTGGTACCTTGGAAAAGATGCGGGAATTATTTGGTAAAGCGATTATGCCACTGCAAATTCCAATCGGTGAAGGGCCTACTTTCAAAGGTGTCGTAGACGTAGCAAAACGAACTGCCTATGTCTATGAAAATGGTAAGATGACCGAAGTAGAAGTGCCGGCAGAGCTATCTGATAAAGTAGAAGAAATTCGTGAAATGACTGTGGAAGCGGCCGCAGAGGGTAATGATACATTATTAGAAAAATATTTAGATGGACAAGAATTGACCTTAGAAGAAATTCGTCAAGGTTTGCGGGAAGGCATGTTGACGGGCCGTGTATGTCCTGTCATGTGTGGTACTGCCTTGAGCCGTATAGGTATGGACCAAGTCTTAGATCGTATGATTCGCTATATGCCAGATGCAACGAAAAAAGTGATGACCGCTATCGGAGTGGATTCCCAAGAGGAGCATATCGTGGTGGCAGATAAACCATTTACTGGCTTCGTATTTAAAACAATTCTTGACCCATTTGCAGGAAAACAAAGTTTTGTCCGTGTATTCTCTGGGGAATTGAAAGTAGGAGATAAACTCTATAATGTGACCCGTGATGTAGAAGAAAAATGGGGCAAAATGGTGACCTTAATTGGTAAACAACAAGTACCAGTAGAGGTTGCAAAAGCTGGGGATATCGTGGTCATCCCTAAATTAGCAGAAACGAAAACAGGGGATACCTTTGGTACAGCTGAATTTAAAGTGAAATATGCACCAATCCGTTTCCCACAACCTTTATACCGCATAGCTATGGTACCTGAGAAAAAAGGGGAAGAGGAAAAATTAGCGAACGCTTTGGGACGTATTTCTGAAGAAGATCCAACTTGTGAAGTGGTGAAAGATGTGGAAGGTCGTCAAATGCAAGTGCGTTGTATGGGCGATGTCCATTTAGAACATATTTTACAAAAAATGGAACGTAAATATGGAGTACGTGCAAAATTGGAAACTCCGTATATTCCATATCGTGAAACCATTCGAGGCACAGTGGAAGTAGAAGGTAAACATAAAAAGCAAAGTGGTGGTCATGGTCAATATGGTCATGTGAAGCTTGGTATTGCGCCATTATATGAAGGTGAGTTCGAGTTTATCGACAAAATCTTTGGCGGTGCTGTGCCACGTCAATACATTCCAGCTGTAGAAAAAGGTGTTCGTGAAACGTTGGAAAAAGGTCTTTTGGCAGGGTATCCAATGATTGGTATCCAAGTGACATTATTAGATGGTTCCTATCATACAGTGGACTCCTCGGAGTTGGCGTTCAAAATGGCGGCAGCCCAAGCTTTGAAAAAAGGTGTGCCTGATGCGAAACCAATTTTGTTAGAACCTGTATATAATGTGAATGTCATCGGTCCAGAAGAATTTATGGGCGATATCATGGGTGATTTGAATAGCCGCCGTGGTCGCGTACTCGGTATGGATCAAGGTGTGCGTGAAGGAATCACTGTGGTGAAAGCCCAAGTTCCATTGGTGGAAATGCTAGATTATGTAACAGTATTGCGCTCCATGACACAAGGACAAGGTGTGTTTAATATGGAGTTCAATGGATACGAAGAAGTGCCACATAAACAAGCAGAAACAATCATTGCAGGATTTGCGGGTCACGAAGAGTCGTAACTTGTGATGCTATGTAGCCTGTGGCGTTCTTAACTTAATGCAAAAGGGAAGAGCACGGTATACCCCTCACAAACGGTATTTCATAATGTTTGTTCGGGGCACACCGTGCTCTTCTTGGGATTGCTTGATTTAGGCAGTAAAGGGACGACACAAGGCTGCTACGCATAATGGCGTTCCTCAGGGGATATTGATTCAATTTTCTATGTTAATCGTAGAAGTTATTCGTTGCTTTTATAGCTAATGAAAACGCCTAACGAATAGAGGTTTTGCGGACCTCACACGTTAGGCAATTTCAATTTCCTTATTTTTTGAGATGAGCCTAACGCTAGCTGCACGTTGGTGGCTCTTCCTTTGTTGTTTTTAGTATAGCATAGTTTGTGAGAGAATAAAAGTAGAGTTTCTTGTGTGGCATAATTTAGGGAATAATGGAATGCTGTAGGGTGGCTTTGTATTACTAGGATTCTCAGAATTTGTGTTTGACCTTATATGGTGTTGCTAGTATAGTAGATAGAGATAGATACGATTCATAGGGCGCTGTGGGGTGCCTTTTATATACGGAGATAAAGGAGTAAGTCATGATATATCAAAATATTGCGATTGATTATACACAGTTTCGGTATCCGAAAGCGGTAGAGCGAGCTCTTGAGTTTTTGAAAGCGCATGATTTCACGACATTTGCAGGTGGTCGCTACCCCATAGAGGGTGACTTGATGTATGCCAATGTGGATATTGTAAACACAAGGGTCTATGAGGAGACGAAGATTGAAGGACATAAGGATTACATGGATGTACAATTTCTAGTGGCTGGGGAAGAGCAAATGGAGATTCTCATTCGTCAAACTTTTCCGGACGTGGTTGAGGCCTACGATGATAAGGATTGTTACTTTTACGATCCTACAGAAAGTGGTACGGTAAAAATTGATGTACGCCCAGGGGATTATTGTATTTTTTATCCTGGAGAATTACATCGCACCTTGATTGCACCGAATGAGGTACAAGAAATTCGCAAGGTCGTGGTAAAGATTCATAAAAGTCTATTAGCCGAGTAAGATTAGGCGTTAATAGGGTGTAGCAATGATGATAGTTAGATATTCCGTGAATTGTTAATAATTTGTAAGGGTTGTAAAAGGAGGGACTATGAACGCATATGTAATGAAAGGTATGTTACTAATTGCATTAGGCGCCGTTCTATGGGGCTTTTCTGGAATGTGCTCACAATTTGTGCAACAACAGCGGATGATGTCGGCAGAATGGGTAGTAGCTATGCGCCTTGTCATTGCTGGTGTGATTACGGTAGTAGCGGCCTTTTACCAAGGAAGAGCTTCTATTTTTAAGGTTTTTTCTGACTGGAAAGATACATTGCGGTTGGTTATATTTGGGGTCCTTGGTATGTGGATGTGTCAATATACCTATTTTAAAGCGATTGCCTATGCAGGGGCAGGGATTGCGACGGTCTTACAATATGTAGGTCCTGCATTGATTATTTTATACATATCTATTACACGTTTAACGTTACCAAGGGTGGCAGAAGTAGTCAGTGTAGTACTAGCTACGGTGGGGACGGCGATTATTGCTTTACAAGGTGTGTGGGATATATCAGCGTTAGATGATACACTTCTGACCTGGGGGATGTTATCTGCTGTAGCAGTTGGTATTTATACGCTACAACCAGTGCCACTATTGAAAAAGTATGGTACGGCACCTATCGTGGGCTTTGGCATGCTTATCGGAGGGGCCTTTGCGTGGATAGCTACACAACCGAGTTCCGAAGGAATTGTATGGGATTTGTGGACCTATGGTGGGTTTTGGAGTATCATCATTTTTGGCACAGTAGTCTCTTTTAATGCATACCTAGAAGGGGTGCGACGAGTAGGTGCTGTGACGGGATCGATACTTTCATCCATAGAACCTATTTCGGCAGCGGTACTGGCATGGTTGTTGTTGGGCAATGAGTTCACACAGTGGGATATCATAGGTATGACCCTTATCATTGTTACAATATTTATCTTGGCATGGGATAAAGGTCGCGCTACAAATAAAAGTTGACCGAATCTATAATTCGTGGTAGAACTAATAAATACAGAATGAAGGGTACAGATGCTTGTAAAAGTAGCTGTACCTTATTAGTAAGTGGGGGCATCTTAAAGCCTGTATAGGGTAGATAGATACGTTTCTTGAGGTTGCGTGTAGGAGGAATAGATGGCACGAACGGTTGGTATTATTGGATTAGGATTGCTAGGGGCCTCTCTAGCAAAAGCATTACGAGCATATACGACATATGATGTCATCGGTTACGCGCGGCGTCAGGAAATTTGCGACCTCGCCTTGGCTGATGGTTGTGTATCACAGGCTTTCACAGCGGTGGAACCTGTTATCATGGGTGCGGATATTGTGGTCTTTGCCTTACCACCACAGACAAATAGTGAACTTTTTGTGAAAGTAGCCTCACTGTTCCGACCAGGGCAAGTGGTGACTGATGTGTCCAGTGCGAAAGATGAGTTTGTTCATGCTGTGTATGCGCATATTCCTGAAGGAGTTCATTTCGTGTCGGTCCACCCTATGGCAGGTTCTGAAAAAGGTGGCTATGAAGAAGCTCATAAAGACTTATTTCAGAAAATGGGGTGGATTGTCCTAGAAGATGAGGAACAACCAGCCTACGATGCTACCGTGGCACAGGAGCTAGCTGACATGGGTAGAGCTGTGGGTTCTCGCATCGAATACGTGGACATGAAGCGCCACGATGAGTGCTTAGCTATGGTGAGTCATATGCCGCATATGTTGGCATCTGTTATGATTACCGCCGTAGGTAATGATGAACTGGGAGATAAGCGCATGAGCTTGTCGGCGGGAGGCCTACGAGACAGCACTCGTACCGCCAGTGGTCTGCCGAGTATGTGGCAAGAAATTATCTACGGAAATCGTACGAATGTGTTGAAAGCCATTGAACAAGTAGAGCAAGAATTAGCTGCTGTAAAACAATTGCTCCATGCGGATGATAATGGAGATAGTTTAGGGCAGTACTTAGAGCGAGCGAAACAGATACGAGATCGTTTGCCGAGTCTGACAATCGATAAGAACTAATATATTTGAAAGTGCAACCTCGCTCTTTATCCATGCCTGCCCATAGATAAGAGCTAATGTGCTTGATAGTACAACCCAGGTACCTATCCATATCTTTGCTTAGTAGTGAAATAGCATGAACGATGCATGCATTGCAATGTAATACGAGGGAAAGCTTTCAACATAGGAGATAGGCAGAGCCTGTGATATAATAGGAATAGATGATTGAAAAAAATCGGCATAGCATATGCATGTGCATGTGCATGTGAGAGCTTTCAAAAATATGTTACAAACAGGAAACATGATAGAGATAGATATAAAAGGCAAACATAGAAAGGAGCGATAGTATGACAGACGCAGCGCAAAACATTGTGGATCAAGTGCTAGAAGAAGTACAAAATACGCCAGGTGTAGGAGTAGACAATCCCTCGGAAGTGGCGAATCAAGCGTTGCAAGACACATTGGTAGCGAGTGTAATCCCTGAGGAGTATTGGCCTGAGATTGTATCTTGGGTATCCGAAACGGGTTTAGATACAGTCTATTTAGACAGTCGTGACCGTATAGGTGCATGGTGGGCGTCTAAAGAAGTGCGCTCCATGGGGTATACCTTGAATTTTACGAAATGTGGCAAGGTACCTAGTGAATGGTTCCCTGTGGGTGAACATTGGAAAGAGGCAGAAGTGGAGGCGCGCTATCGCTTGGTAGCAAGCTGGGAATCTTTAGTGGAGAACGGCGCCTTAGAGAAAGTTGAATTAGAATGAAAGTAACAAAAAGCGTACCTTTATCGGTGGGGGCACTCAGTGTCCCTATCTTTATAGAATTATTTTTACTCATGTTATTGGGCAATGTGGACCAATTCATGCTCAGCCAGTATGCAGAAACGGCAGTGGCTGCCGTAGCCAATGCGAACCAGATTATCAATATTATCTTGTTTTTGCTCATTGTCATGAGTACAGCTACCACCATTTTAATCGCTCAATATTTGGGAGCTAAGCGTGCCGATAAAATTGATGAAGTATATACGATTAGCGTTGCCTTTCATACGGTGTTCAGTGTTATCGCAGGGGCTGTGGTCATTATCTTTCATCAAACTCTCTGCGAATGGCTTGGGGTCCCAGCGGAGATTATAGAAGAAACCGCACTCTATTTAAATATCACCGCTGCCAGCATTCCTATTACGGGTATCTACATGACCTATGTAGCAGTGTTTCGGGGGCACTCCATGCCTCGTATCACCATGTGGATTGCCCTTGTCATGAACGTGGTCCATATTATTCTGAATTACGTACTTATCTACGGTTGGGGTTCCATCCCAAGCATGGGTGTCTTAGGCGCATCCGTATCGAGTGTGATTAGCAAGGCATTGGGACTGGGTCTTATCATCTGGTGTCATCAATCACTGTTGACAGCTCGTCTGAAAGTAGAGTATCTTCGCCCATTCCGTTGGGAAACGCTACGACAATTGCTGTTTATTTCCGTACCATCCGGAGGGGAAACCTTGTCATACCAACTGTCACAGACAGTTATCATGAAAATGGTGAACCTCATGGGGCTCGTGGTGATTACAACGAAAGTGTATGTATATATCATCGCTACTTTCTGCTATATGTATACAATTGCTTTGGCCAATGCAGCGCAAATCGTGGTAGGATTCCTTATGGGGGCTAAACGAGAAGAAGAAGTGTCCCGCCGTGTGTGGCTCACAACGGCAGCAGGCGTTTCCATCGGTGTTGGATTGAGTACCTTCTTTTATTTTGCCTGTGAACCCGTGATGCGCCTTGTGACGGATAATCAGGAGATTATAGATCTGGCGAAAGCGGTCTTGTTTATTGAAATTTTCCTAGAAATTGGACGTGGTGCCAATATCGTATTGGTACAATGTTTGCAAGCAGCAGGAGATATTCGAATCCCTATGTTTGTCGGCGTCTTTGGTATGTGGGCCTTTGCGGTGACTTTGTCCTACTACTTTGGTATCGTCCTTGGTTGGGGACTTGTAGGCGTGTGGATTGCCATGGCTATTGATGAGATTATACGAGCGATGACATTTGTGTGGCGGTGGCAGTCAAACAAATGGAGAGGTCGTTCGCTCATATCGGTTTAAATTCCATAGTGCGATGAAAGTAAGGAGGGGAGCCCCCGTGTATTCCGCAAAAACTGCCCTACGCGAAAGTTTTTGCGGAATACACGGGGGCTCCTTTGCGTTTATCGAGGGGTAGGAATTTAAACCGCTCTGAGCAGGTGGCGACCTAGGGGGAAGAGTGTGGTTTGAGTCGCTGTGTATATGGCGGAATGGGAGAAGCTCACCGACGTGAGGTATATAAATAAGTAACATCTTTTCCCCACCAATTTTCCCCCGGTCTGTTTCAATTTTTATAGTTTCATCTTTGCTACTGTATAGGAAGCCCACATGTATGTTGTCAAAACTTTCGCGTAGGGCAGTTTTTACAACATGCATGTGGGCGACTCCACTCTAACAACGAAATGAATATAAAAATTGAAACTGACCGAAAAATACTTTATAATGGAATCAACTTGGCATAGTCTAGGGCTATGCTTTTTTGTATTCTTATGATGGGTTTCACATAGGAGGACGTATGAGTTTATATGAAAGTACATTGGCACGGATTGTGCCACGGAATAAAGAGATTGAACGAGCAATTGGGGAACAGTGGAGTAAGGGGACTCCATACGGTTCATATGGTAAGTTAGCGACGATGGTAGAGCATTATGCGGCGGCGACGAATCAAGTAAATCCAGCAGCTCCTAAGCCTTGTATGATCATCGCCTCTGGTGACCATGGTGTGGCAAAAATCGGTGTCAGTGCCTACCCGCAAGAGGTAACAGTGCACATGACTATGAACTACTTGATTCCCAAAGGGGCCGCAGCCAATGCGCTAGCGAATTATTGTGGTGCTCAAATTGAAGTCATCGACGTAGGGGTAGCGGCAGATATGTCCGCTGTGCCAGGCTTACACCATCACAAGGTAATGCCGAATGGTACGAACAACATGTTAGAAGAACCAGCTATGCCTATGGATAAAGCTATTGAGGCCGTTGAGGTGGGCATTGCTTTCGTAGAAGAAAAAGTGAAAGAAGGCTTCAACACCTTCCTAGTGGGGGAAATGGGTATCGGCAATACTACGTCCAGTGCGGTGATTACAGCAAAATTCTCCGGACTTTCAGCGGATGAAGCAACGGGACGAGGCACGAATATTTCGGACGAACGATTGAAAGTAAAACAAAAGGTCGTTTACGATGCGCTAGTAAAATATGCAGATATTCCACCTACAGACGGATTGGGCATCTTGTCTGCCGTAGGGGGATTGGAGTTCGCTTGCCTAGTAGGGGTTATCCTAGGGGCGGCTGCGAATCATGCGTTGGTG